>JAWUWJ010000148.1:0-7930 GCA_034111925.1 Crocinitomicaceae bacterium | reverse complement strand
ATCTTCTTATTGATTGAAAAATCAGTTTATTTTTAAATACATTCCTTTAAATTAAAATCAATAAATAATTCAATTCAAAGCAAAGTTCTTGCTTAAATCTAAATATATTTGCTTTTTAAGATTGATAATCAGTCTATACCTAAATTTTAGAGACAAATGCAAGAAGGAAACCGTATTAATTTTGCAATAATTGGATGTGGTAGAATCTCCAAGAGACACGCGGAACACATTAGTAATCAAGGAAACTTAGTTGCGGTTTGTGATGTTGTTCTTGAAAGAGCTGAAGAATTAGGTAAAGCATTTAACGCACGGTATTATACGAATGTTGAAAAAATGCTGGAGGAAGAGGCTGGAAAGGTTGATGTTGTGACTGTTTGTTCTCCGAACGGTTTGCATGCAGAGCATAGCATTAATTCTTTGAATGCGGGTTATCATGTTATTTGTGAAAAACCACTTGCTATTAACGTTCACGATTGTGGTGAGATGATCAAAGTATCTGAACGTGTCAATAAACAATTGTTTGTTGTTAAGCAGAACAGATACAATCCACCTATCATAGCGGTTAAGAATTTAATCGACGAGGGTAGGCTAGGTAAGATCTTCTCGATCCAATTGAGTTGTTTCTGGAATAGAAATGAAGATTACTACAAGAACTCATGGAAAGGAACAAAAGATCTTGATGGAGGAACGCTTTATACGCAGTTCAGTCATTTCATCGATATTCTTTACTGGATGTTTGGTGACGTGAAATCGGTAAACGGAATTTCAGGAAACTTTGCGCACAAGGATATTATTGAATTTGAGGATTGTGGAGTTGTGATACTGGAGTTTCATAGTGGAGCGATTGGAACCATCAATTATTCAGTGAATAGTTATGGACAGAACATGGAAGGTTCATTGACTGTTTTCGGAGAAAAAGGTACAGTTAAAGTAGGTGGACAATACCTTAACGAATTAGAGTATCAGAATATAGAAGGAGAAAAAGTTGACAATTTACCTGCTGGAAATACAGCAAACAATTACGGAAAGTACCAAGGGTCAATGTCGAATCATGGACAGGTTTACGAGAATGTAATCGGAGTCCTTTCAAACCATGAGAAAATGACAACAGTTGCCTTTGAAGGACTTAAAACAGTTGAAATCATTGATAAGATTTACAACGCATTTGAATCTAAATGAACAAACCATACATCTTCGAGTCGGGTATTAAAGACGTGCAGTTTGGGCAAAATGTAAAAATTGTCAATCCATCAAATCTATACGGCTGTGAACTTTCCGATAATGTATTTGTTGGGCCGTTTGTAGAAATTCAAAAAGATTGTTCAATTGGCGAGAATACTAAAGTGCAATCTCACACGTTTATTTGTGAATTGGTTACAATCGGAAGCGACTGTTTCATTGGACATGGTGTCATGTTCATCAATGATTTATTTGAGGATGGAGGGCCAGCACAAGGTGATAAAACGAAATGGAAAAATACACGGATTGGAAATCATGTTTCTATCGGATCAAACGCTACAATTCTTCCCGTTGAAATTTGTGATCATGTTGTAATTGGCGCGGGTAGCGTTGTGACTAAAAGTATTACGGAACCTGGTGTTTATGCAGGGAATCCAGCAAAGAAAATGAGAAATATATGAAAGTTCCATTCGCAGATTTGAATTTACAGTATCAGAATTTAAAACCTGAAATTGATGCCGCAATTGCAAGCGTAATTCAAGAAAACGCTTTTATCGGTGGAGGTTCAAATCGATTTGTTGTTGATTTGGAAAAGCAATTTGCTGAATATATAGGAACGACATATGGTATCGGCTGCGCAAATGGCACAGACGCGATAGAGTTGATTTTAACTTCTCAAAATTATGATGCCAATGCAGAAGTATTAGTTCCTGCAATCTCTTGGTATTCTTCTGCTGAGGCAGTTATTACTTGCGGACAGAAAGTGAAATTTGTAGATGTCAACGATGATTTCACAATTGACACAGATAAGATTGAAGCCTCAATTACACCCAATACAAAAGCAATTGTTGTTGTACACCTTTATGGTAACGCAGCGAACATGACAGCTATAATGGAGATCGCTCAGCGACATAACTTGTTCGTTGTGGAAGATTGTGCTCAATCACACGGAGCAACGCATAACGGTCAAAATGTTGGGACTTTTGGAGATGCTGCATCGTTTAGCTTTTATCCTGGGAAAAACCTTGGTGCATATGGTGATGCTGGAATGATTCTTACCAATAGGGAAGATGTATCCAAGTATACGTACCGCGCAAGAAACCATGGACAAGAACAAAAACACAATCACTTTTTCTCAGGAAGAAATAGCCGTCTAGATGGAATTCAAGCTGCTATAGTTTCCGCTAAGTTGCCGAGCTTAAATTCTTGGAACGAATTGAGATTGTATTGGGCGAAACGCTATGTTGCTGAATTAGGAGACATTGACGGACTTGCTCTTCCTAGGGTGTTTGAAGATGATAGCCAAGTGTTTCACTTGTTCGTTGTTCGGACTTCGAAAAGAGATGAGTTAAAAAACTATCTTAAAGAAAAGGAAGTCGCAACGGCAATTCATTATCCGCAGCCATTACATGTCTTACCGCCTTTTTCGGATGAAAATAATGATACGGATTTCCCGAATTCATTGCAAATCACTAAGGAAATCTTGTCATTGCCGATTTTCCCTGAAATGACTGAAGAGCATTTCAATGCGGTTTGTGAAGCGATTAAAGGTTTTACTTTTTAATCATTTCGTCGAGCATTCCCGCAAGGCTTTTCGTTAAGTTTTCTCGTGTAAATCGAGCTCTTGATTCATCAAGGTCTATATCAGTGTATGTTCCATTTGGATCGAATTTATCGTAGCAATCCGTAATGAAAGTTCTCATATGAGATTGATCTTCAAAATCGATCATTTGACCAGCATTGGATTCATGAATCACATTTGCGCAATCACTCGTTTTTGAGCCAATTCCGATGATTTGATTTCCAGTAGCCAAGTACTCAAATATTTTACCGGTAACTCTTCCTTCTTCGTTCAGATTGTTGTTAAGAACAACTAAAAGCATTGATGCACGCTTCATTTTTGAAATACATAAATGATGCGCCAAATAAGAGATATGTACTAAATTTTCCTTGAGACCGAGAGCTTCAATTGATGCTAAAATCGATGCATCTACTGGACCTACTAATTCAATCAGTAATTGATCTTTAAACTTCGGATTTTCTTTTGCAATATCAGCCAATGTGTTCCACAATGACTCATTGTTTCGATCACCTCCAAACGTACCGTAATGTCCGATTACGAATTTGTCATTGGGTATCGATGTATCCACTTTCGCGTTTAAAATGTCAACGGTGTCAAAGCCATTAGGCAGTACTTCAATTTTTCTTCCAGATTGTTCTTGGTACAAATTTGATAAATACCAACTCACCGTCGCAACAGTATCTGCTTTCTGCAATACGCGATTTTCTCCATCAATATGTCGTTGCAATCCTTTTTTCGTGAATTGAAACGCATCTTGATTGTCCATGTTCATCCACGGATCACGGAAATCTGCAAACCACTTAATTCCTGATTTGGCTTGAACACGTTCGCCTATCATGTGCAGACTGAAGGGCGGTCCTGTTGTAATTAAAGCATCTATTGATTCTGTCTTTAGATGTTTCAAAATCATTTTTGTCGCAGGTCGAATCCAATATTTTCTAGCATCTGGAAAGAACATGTTTCCACGAACCCATCTAGATAGTTTCTTTATCGTACCAACTTTCTTCTTTTTCTTATCCTCGGAAATAAACCCAGCTGAGACTGCTTTTCCTTTATCGCGAGCAATTATTCTATAGAGTTTATAAGGTTCCCAGATTGGGCATTTCAATATTTGAACACCTTCTGGAATTTCACTTTGAAGACTTTCGTCAAGAATTGGATATTCTCCGCCTTCTGGAACGAACACAACAGGTTCCCATCCAAATGAACGTAAGTATTTTACAAATTTAACCCATCGTTGTACTCCACCTCCACCACTTGGTGGCCAATAATACGTGACAATTAATACCTTTTTTCTTTCCATTATTAAAGTTTAGCCTTAACCGCTTCTATCGCAGGTTTTAATCCGCCAGCATTTTTACCTCCAGCCTTAGCGAAAGCAGCTTGACCGCCACCGCCTCCTTGGATGTGTTTGGAAACTTCACGAATGATTGTTCCCGCATTGAAGTCTTTATCAGCAACAATATTATCTGAAGCGATGATGCTTAAGGTACATTTGTCGCCTTCTTTTCCTCCAATGATTCCAACGAAATCTTTCACTTCCCCCTTTAATTGGAAAAGAATGTCTTGAATAGATGCGCCATCCAAATCGATAATTTCGCTTAAAAGATTAACACCATTGTAAGGTGCGATATGCGTTTTTAAATGAAGCTTCATCGACTTCGCCTTTTCTTTTTGGAATAGGTCTAGATCTTTACACAGCTCCTTGTTCTTTGCAATGAGATCATTTACAGCCTTCAAGATGTCTTTTGGATTCTTGAGCGTTTGACAAACTTCATCTAAAATAGTCGCTTTGTTCGAGTAGAACTGCTCCGCTTTTTTAGAGGTAATTGCTTCAATTCGACGAACACCAGAAGCGACTGCCGTTTCTGTTGTAATAATAAATAAGCCGATTTCACCAGTTGCTTGAACGTGTGTTCCTCCACACAATTCTACCGAATCGCCAAATTTGATGACGCGAACTGTATCACCGTATTTCTCTCCAAATAAAGCCATTGCCCCCATTTCCTGAGCAATTTCCATTGGAGTATTTCTTTTCTCTACCAGTTTGATGTTTGCATGAACATTTGCCGATACCATTTCCTGTACCTGAGCCAATTCTTCATCCGTCACCTTTGAGAAGTGTGAGAAATCGAAACGTAAATAATCCGAGTTGACCAACGAACCTTTTTGTTCAACATGTTCACCAAGAACAGTTCTCAATGCATGATGCAATAAGTGCGTTGCCGAGTGGTTGTATGCTGAAGCCAGTCGCTTTTGCTTGCCAACAACACCGTTAAATGTTGCATGAAGATCACTTGGCATTTCGTTCATCAAATGAATGATCAAACCGTTCTCTTTTTTCGTATCGAAAATTGAATGTTTCTTTCCTTCGTCCTCAATGTAACCCGAGTCACCGACTTGTCCACCACCTTCTGGGTAGAAGGGAGTCAAGTTAAATACCACCTGGAAGAATTCTTTTTTCTTCTGCGATACCTTTCGGTATTTCACAATTTTAACGTGTGTTGAAAGTAGATCGTATCCAACAAATTCTTCAATATTATCTTCCCGAAGTTCAATCCAATCATCTGTTTCGATTGCTGTTGCAGCGCGAGATCGAGTCTTTTGTTTTTCAAGTTCCTCTTCAAATCCTTGTACATCAATTTCAAGATCGTTTTCTCTTGCGATCAATGAAGTCAAATCAACTGGGAATCCATAGGTGTCTAACAATTCAAAAACGATAAACCCTTCAATCGTTGATTGATTCGCCAATTTCGTTTTCTTGATCACAAGATCCATTCTTCGTAAACCTTGTTCCAATGTTCTAAAGAAACTGTTTTCTTCTTCTTTAATTACCCTTTGAATTAAGCCTTGTTGTTGCTTTAATTCAGTAAAAGTTTCTCCCATTTCTTCTACCAGTACAGTAGATAAATCGGACAAGAATGATTCTTTTAAATCCAAGGTTTGGTATCCGTATCGAACAGCGCGACGTAAAATTCTACGGATGACATAACCAGCGCCTGTATTTGAAGGCAATTGGCCATCAGCAATAGAGAATGCAATTGCTCTCACGTGATCCGCGATTACGCGAAGTGCAATATCCGTTTCTTCGTTCTTTCCATATTCTACACCTGAAACCTTTTCCATGTGCTGAATCAAAGTTTGAAACAAGTCAGAATCATAATTCGATTGCTTTCCTTGAAGTGCCATTGCAAGACGTTCTAGTCCCATTCCAGTATCAACGTGTGTTTCTGGAAGTGGTTCTAAATCTCCGTTTGCTTTACGGTTGTATTGCATGAAAACGTTGTTCCATATCTCAATTACTTGAGGGTGGTCTTCATTGACCAAAGATCCTCCGTCCTGTTTTGAACGTACATCATCTGACCTTAAATCAACGTGGATTTCTGAACATGGACCACAAGGACCAGTGTCTCCCATTTCCCAGAAGTTGTCTTTTTTATCGGCTAAAATGATTCTGTCTGCGGCAATGTATTTTTTCCAAATATCAATGCTTTCTTGATCTACAGGAACGCCGTCTGCCTTATCGCCTTCGAATACAGTTACGTAAATTCGATCAACTGGAATTTCATAAACGTTCGTCAATAAATCCCACGCCCATTCGATTGCTTCTTCTTTGAAATAGTCGCCGAACGACCAGTTCCCAAGCATTTCAAACATCGTGTGGTGGTAGGTGTCAACTCCTACTTCCTCCAAATCGTTGTGCTTTCCTGAAACGCGCAAACACTTCTGTGAATTGGCAAGACGCGGGTTTTTAGGAACTGCATTTCCAAGAAAGTAATCCTTGAATTGATTCATTCCCGCATTGATAAACATCAATGTTGGATCGTTTTTAACTACCATTGGTGCACTCGGCACAATCTCGTGACCTTTTGATTCGAAATAATCAAAAAATTCTTTTCGGATTTCAGCAACTGTCATTTCTTACCTCTTGTATTGTTATTCTAAATATCTAATTGATTGAATTACTTCAATTCTTTGCTATACTGCATGTTAGTCGGATATGCGAAGTCTAATCCAGCTGCGTTGTATTGACGTAAAATTTCCATGTTCACTTCCGTTTGAGCAGAAAGAATATCATCTGGACTTATAATCCAATAGATGAATAATATTCCCATTGAGAAATCTCCCCAGCTATTAAAAGAAACCAAAACGTCATCCGTCAACTTTGGGTTTTTTGCAACGATGTCTTTTAAGATGTCCATTGCAAGAGTCATTTTATCTGGATCAGTTTCATACGTCAAGCCTAGATTTACAACTACTTTTCGTGTAGGTTCCTTTGTAACGTTTTCAACTGCGTTGTCGCTAAATTGACCGTTTGGAATTGTAATTAAACGTCCTTCCAATGTTCTCACTCTAGTGCTTCGAACTCCAATTTCTTCAACGAAACCATCCATTCCATTCACCTTGATTCGCTCTTTGATTTGGAACGGTTTATCCAAGAAAATCATTAATCCTCCAAAGATATTCTTTACCGTATCTTGCGCTGCCAAAGCAAGTGCCAGACCTCCAATTCCAAGTCCTGCGATCAATGCACCAACATCAAAACCTGAGTTGCTCATTGCAATCACAACTCCAAAAATCCAGAGAACTGCTTTAATGGTTTTACGAAGAACTGGAAGCAGTTGATCGTCCAAATCACTATCTGATTTTTCGACCATTGGAACAACATATTCTTCAATTAAAGAATCAACAACACGAGCGATTAACCATGTTACATTCAAGATGAAAATGATCATAAATACACTTGCAAAGAAGGCATCAACGCTATCTGTAAAGTGAAGTCGATTGAATCCCCAATAGAATCCTAAAATCACAATTCCGTAAACAACAGGCTCTTCTAGTTTGTCAACAAGGATGTCATCCAAACCTGTTTTGGTCTTGGCTGCTAATGTTTTCACGAACTTTCCAATCGCCCAGTAAAGAATTTTACCAATTACGATTGCGGCAATTACTATTACAATAGAGATAAAGACACTCATCACAGAGTTTCTTCCCCATTCGGTTAAAGACCATTCTGGCGCCCAACTGGAAATCCAACTTGGAAGTTCATTCGCTGCACTTGATAACTTAAATAAAATATTCATAATCTGTGGTTTGAAGATTCAACTCGCGAAGATAGCGCTATCTTTTATGAATACATAGCAAAGAAGTAAGGATTAATTGATGGTT
>JAWUWJ010000147.1:0-9426 GCA_034111925.1 Crocinitomicaceae bacterium | reverse complement strand
TAATGGATGAATATGATGCGGACGAACTTATATTAAACAATGATTTCACGGCTGTTCATTTTGACGATGAGACGCAAGTTAGAAGTTCAGGAACTTGGGAGAAATCTCAACAACAAGTGGACGGTTGTTACACGACCGTATTAACCGTGAATTTAACCCGCTCTACGACCAACGAGACTTATTCGCTCGAATTCCATCACTTGGTTGTTAGTAAATTTCAATTTACAGGAAACGCAGAGACATCATCAGGGAAGGCTGAATTCGAATTGTGTAAAGACTAGTTTTCTAGACTTTTGAAAGGAATCTTTGATAGTTGAAATATGTTAGGGTTGTTCCATAGCGCCGATTACGGTATGTGGAACAGCCTTTAAATTCCAATCAATTACCATTCCTTGAGCAATTTGATTCGCAACTTCTTTACCATAAAGTAGCTCGCACAAATACAACGATGCCTCAAAACTTTTAGCTCCACCCGCTGAGGTAATAACGTTTTTATCGTGCACAAATAGAGTTTCATCTCGGATGTCCAATTGAGGAAACATCTTTCGCATTGCTTCTATATCGGCAGGAAAAGTTGTAGAAACAAGACCGTCTAAAACTCCTGCCTTTGCAAGTACAAATGCGCCGTCACAGTGAGAGGTAATAAATCGAGCATCCTTCGAAATTCTTTTCACAAATTCAATCATTTTTGAATCTTCTAAATCAGAGTCCAAATTGTGTTCTGCACTTGGAATGACGAGGATGTCAATGAACGGCAATTCGTCTTCCAAGTAATTGAAATCAGGAAGGATTCTTAAGCCCTCAAATGTTGTGATTGCTTCAAGTGTATTTGCAACGGTGAAAACATTCATGGGCTTGATTCCCTCTCGAAATTTCGTATGTTGATAGATGTCATAAGGCGCAGTCAGCTCAGTATTAAATGTTCCGTCCATGATAAGGAAAGCGACATTGTAGTTGTTTTCGTTCAGATAGATTTTTCTTTTCAAGCTTGGTTTCGCTTGTTCAGAATCAGGTTCTTGTTCAGAACATCCCAACAGAAATAAAGCGCTTAATAAAATGAGTAAGTTCTTCATGGTAATTAGTTTTTAATCCTCTTTGATTAGCGCATAACGAAGCTCATCATGGAATTCACCATTTTTAAACAACGCTTTCTTGAACAGTCCTTCGTATTCAAATCCACACTTTTCAAGAACATGAGAAGATGACGGATTGTAATCAAACACACCCGCGTAAATTCGTTTGAGATTCATTGTTTCAAATCCATAGCGCGAGATGATCTTAATTGCCTTGGTTGCAATTCCTCTATTCCAATAAGGTTCACCGATAAAGTAACCTATTTCGGCATTAAAACGGTAAATGTCTTCAGAAGGATGCAAGCCTATATTGCCTACGTAAATTCCATTTTCTTCAATCGCAAAACGTCGAATGGGATCGTTTTCAAGTGATTCATTGATAAACTTGATGGCAGCCTCGTCAGTATAAGGATGCGGAAATCCATCCGTTAAATTGTCACTAATGTTTGAATTGTTCCCAAGTTCAACCAAGCGTTCTTTGTCTTCCAATCGAAAGGGACGTAACTGAACTGAATCTTCTTTTAATTCCATTGTATATGAAATTAATGTTTTTCTCTAGAATAATGAAAACAGGATCGCTTAGAATTGCATATAGACAAAGGGAACTTGTTCAGCAGTCAATGCTTGATAGATTAGCACGACGATAATAGCCACGATGTTCATTTGAATCCACATCGGTAAAAACATGAATAATTTTTCACCTTTTTCTTTAACGATAGTCGGAACCCAATGAATGATAAGTCCAATAACCACAACTAAGAGTGGAATCCAATACAATTCAACAAATAGATCAAAATACTCCCATGAGAAGTTGAACTTGAACCACATTTGATCGATCATCGTGTAGGGCATTTGCTCCACTTGTTCATCAGTATAGACTCGAATATTAGTGTCGCCCTGCATGATGTGTCTTGCATCGTCCAACTTGAACCAAACACGCGTCAATGAAATAAATCCGAAAGTGAAGAAGATCTGCCAAAAACCAATGTATCTGGCTTTCATTTTCCCGTAGAAGTTTTCGCGGTCTCCCAAACGGTGATTAATGAGTGTCCACATTAGAACCCAGGCCCACATTAGAACAATAAGCGCTAGAGGAATAATTCCCAGGTATTTGAGGTTTTCGTATGCGTAGAAATATAAGCCAGCAGTAAGGAGAAGAAGCGTGAGAAAAAATACGATCCAGAAGGAAGAATACACGCTTCGTTTCTCAGATGCTTTTAAGGCGTTAATAAATAGTCGCATTAGGAAAACGATGGCATTCATCGCCATCCAGAACCACAAGAATGAGAGCACTGCGATGTGCCAAGCTGCAGGCCATATTGTGTAAACACCAATATAGATTAAGTAAAATAATACAGGCTTTATAAAGTAGAGCAACGATGATTTTTCCCTGAAGAACGAATTGATTTGTTTCCAGTATTTAAAGATGATCAAAGCCGAACCGTTCATGATTCCCCAAATCACAAAGTTCTCACTTGCACCGTGCCAAAGCCCACCGATTACCATTGTAATTAGAAGGTTCAAATCGCGATGAACGTACCGTTTAAAATTCTTGAAAAGGACAATTCCGAACAGGTAAATAACGGTCAACCCAGCATATACCCAAAGTAAAGCCCACCATTGGGTAATGAATAGTATAAAGGTGAAAATACACAGGATAGCGATGTACGATCCCAAGCCGCCAGTTCTGTTTCCACCCAGCGGGATGTAGAGGTAATCCTTCAGCCAAGAGCCCAGTGACATGTGCCAACGTCTCCAAAACTCACCAACGTTTTTGGCTTTGTAGGGAGAATTGAAATTGGGTTTCAGCTTGAATCCCATCAATCGAGAAAGTCCAGTGGCGATATCTGTGTACCCTGAGAAATCCGCGTAGATGTGCAAGGAATAGGCAATCATCGCGACGACACTCACCCAGCCGGGGAAGGTTTCAGATTCGTAAACGACTTTATTGATGAAATAATAAACGATGAAATCCGCTAGAACCATCTTCTTGACAAGTCCCTTCACAATCTGGATGACGGACCAACTAAAGTCGTTTTTGGTTAAGGCGTAGGGTTGTTCAATTTGAGGAATGAAATCTTTGGCTCTAACGATAGGACCCATGACCAATTGAGGGAAGAAAGTAACGAAGAAAGAGTAGTGGAAAAAGTTCGTTACAGGCTTGATTTCCTTTCTGTAAATGTCGACTACATAACTGATGTTTTGGAAGGTGAAGAATGACACACCTACGGGCAACATTATTTTTTCTACGAACGTTCCGGTGCCCCAGAAGCCATTTCCAAATTGGGCAAAATGGTTCACAACCTGATTGTGCGTGCCGAAAACTTCATTGAACGAATCGGTGAAGAAATAGGCGTATTTGAAATAACCCAGTATTAATAAGTTGAATATTGCGGAAATCGTAATGATCCACTTCTTCCTAGTTTCACTATCGGAGTTGTAAATCTTTTTCCCAAGAAAGTAATTGAAGGCCACACTGACGACCAGCAGGATCATGTAAAGCCCTGAAGTTTTGTAAAAGAAGAACAAACTCACTAGCGTTAAAAAGATGCTTCGAACGATCTTTTGCTTCGATAGAAATGAAAACACGACCATCACCACAAGGAAGAAAATCCAAAAATCAAGCTTGTTAAAAACCAATGAAGTACCGTCGCGAACGTGCCAATCAAACGTTGTTAGAAAACGATTAAAGAATTCGCCAATTTCCCAAGAAGAAGTAAATAACTCGACCATGTTAATTGTTTAATTGCATTTTCCGTTCGTCCATTTGATCCATGTATTTCAAAAAACCATCGATAAACATCTCTCCCTTAAAGTGATATCCATCATGTGTGAAATGGATTTTATCGCTTCGCATTAATTTGTTCGTTTGCCATGTTTTACTCGAACCTAGCTCTCCCATTATTCCATACAAGTCCCAAACGGCCATTCCATATTCAGCCGCCAATTCTTTAATCACAGTTCGCTCTCTTGCAATGTTTTTGTTCAAGTACCTTCTGTGGTAATACGAGTCATTTGGAACCGTCAGAAGTAAAGCACAATTCGGATTCGCTCGAAGTGCCATCTGCATCATTTTCTCCAAGTTTCTCTTGTAAACAGAAGGTTTGAATTTGTCGTAGGTCGTATTTCCGTCATTCGTTCCAACGGCATAAGCAAAGAAGTCAGGAGGATACGTTTTTAATTGCTGTTCGAATCGAATGTTCGCTAAATATGTGTAAAGTCCAGCGCCGTTAATTCCAATGGCAGTGTATGAAACGCCGGGAAGATCGTTCATCAAAATGAATCCATAAATTTCAAGTTCAGGAGCATTCGTTCCCGTGTATTGAAATTGAATGTTCATTGAATCCAACCCGTCGGAGAAGTGAACATCTGTATATCCAAGTTCAGCGTTGTGTTCACTTCCAGTTACGAGTAATTCGTCCGATCCGAAATGAATCCAATACGGAAATTCACCAATGTTATGGAAAATTCGAACGCTTTGAATGGGCGGTTTACTTGTCGTTCTGTCGTATTCGAATTTGATTGTAATAACCGTATCTGCGCATGTTATGCCCGCACCTAAAACGCCATAATCAAAATCGTATTTCGATGGCCTGTGCGGAATACATCTGTACGGGTTCCAAATGTTTGGTGATGAGAATTCGTAATTCCCTGGATTGTTCGTTTTCGCTAAATCAAAAGGGAAAACCCATCCACGCTCTCCAGGAATATCCGACCAACGTTCTTGCATGTATTCACGAACGTCATTCGTGTATATGTCTGCCTGAACGTGAGAACCACCAATGTGATACATGTTAATCTTTCCCTTTTTCTCGTCAATTAATCGGCGAAATTTATCGTGTAGAATATCAAAATTTGGACTTGCCTGATTAAAGAATTCGTAGTTGTTCTTGTCAAAATGTACGAATGGGTACTTGGAATGTGTCGACGAATCGATGTCTCTAAAATCGGGAAAATTATAAGCGGCCAATGAATCATTGTAAGGCTCAACGACAATAGTGTCTGCACCTGCAACGATAGTATCTTGAGCAAACGAACCCGTCAACAATAAAATGGAAAATATGGTTATGAGTTGCTTCAATTATTTCTCTTTTGTCCATTTACTATACTCAGCTATCAAGGCTTCATAGAAGAATTGAGAGGCAATTTTTGCTCCACCATTGCTAAAGTGGATGTGGTCACTTCCCGCCAATCCTTTGTCGACCCAAGCCGGCATTGAATTTTTTCCGCCCATTGCGCCATACAAGTTCCAGAAAGCACTTCCAGTGTCAATTGTTTCCTCCTTCATCTTCTGAACGCAGTACGGCAAGAATTTATACGTTTCGTAAATATCCTGATCTAATTTTGACATGTCGCTTGGGCCAATAACGATAACCATGGCACCCGGATTCAATCTTTTCACTCGGTAAATTTGACTTTTGAAATAGCTCGCAAAATTTTCTACACCTGTGCTGTCTTTGAAGAAAGGGACTGAATTCCCACCAAATTGCATGATGACCAATTCTGTGTTCAGTTCCGAATACATCGATTTAAGAACGGTTTGATTCATTCGACCGAATACGGTTCCGCTCGATCCACGCATTCCAATGTTTGAAACTTGAACACCGTAATCTCCTTCCAATGAGAAGGCGCAGACGTTAGGACTAACTTTACCTGTGAATTCATACTTCAATTTACCCGGAGTAGAAGGGAAGGTCAGGAGAACAGAATGTTGTGCTCCGTCCATGTTCAATTCCTCTTCATGAATAAGGACTCCATCATTATAAACAGTCAGTTTTGTTGGAGCTATACAGCTGTTGTAGTGCATTCTCACATTGTTAAACTGTCGGGCTCGAGCATACGCATTTGAAGATGCTGCTACTTCGATCCAACCTGTTTGCGTGATCAATGAATCGAGATTGGTGGTGCTGTCTATTTCAATTTCTGGTGTAAATCGAGAGGCAGAAGCCATAACACCGTATTTAGCACTTTTCAAGGCAGCCCCGCCGAAGCCGGTATACCGTTGGAAGTTTTCAGAATAGGTTTGCTTAAATGCGTAGGTGTTGTAGACGTTTGTGGCAGGAATTAATCCTGGGCCATTTCCTCCAAATTGGTTTTGTATTTTCTGACGAATGTAACTTGTCATTCGATCTCCTTCAATCTGAGAATCTCCATAATGGAGAATGGACATTTTCTTCCGATTCGCTGCTACAGAACTCAGCTTTGCGAAAAACGAATGCAAATTCAATTTTCCAGCTTCGTTGAATTGAAGATTCGTAGCAGCATCTTCTTTCAATTCACCTGCGTTTGGTGCGCCAAAATCTCCATTGGAACCGTTGCCATGAACCAATAATGGCTCATCCACAATTGCTGTGTCGACATCGAAGACGATAGCTTCAATGTCAGCTGTTTCCTGAATGGGAGGCTGAATAAAATCTTCAATCGTTAGAAATTTAATTTTATGGCCCATGACTACATAGCCGTCTTCAGGAGCGTAAAGCATAACTCTGAGCAACAAGGCAAAGACTCCTGCGACGAAAAGGGTAACTTTATATGCTGGTATTTCTCTCAAATCAATTTTGAATACGTAAAAATAATTACAGAATTCCTTTAATCGCACTGTATTCAAGATTTTTATCAAGAATTAACAGGGCATAACTTCATGCTGTAAACTTAATGCAATTCAAAACCTTTAACAGCCTTGATATATTAAGGGTGAAACATGCTTAATTATTCGATGTGGATTTGCAACTATTCGTCTTTCAGAAAAAATATTGCACTAACTTTGTCGCATGGAAAAATACACCAACGATTTAATAAAAGAAACGTCTCCTTACCTGCTTCAACATGCGCACAATCCCGTGAATTGGGTTTCGTGGTCAGACGATGTGTTTGAACGCGCAAAAGCAGAAAATAAGTTGGTGTTGATTAGCGTTGGTTATTCTGCTTGTCACTGGTGCCACGTGATGGAGCACGAATCTTTTGAAGACGAAGAAGTCGCTGCATTGATGAATAAATTATTTATCAATGTAAAAGTCGACCGAGAAGAGCGACCAGACGTTGACCAGGTTTACATGACCGCGGTTCAATTGATGACGCAGCGAGGTGGTTGGCCATTGAATTGTTTTACCCTTCCTGATGGTCGTCCTGTTTATGGCGGAACGTACTTCCCGAAGGATCAATGGATGCATATTTTGAAGTCGCTGCACCACACCTATGAAAATGATTTAGAGAAAGTAACGGAGTATGCGGAAAATCTTCACGAAGGAATAATCTCAAGTGAATTGATTACCGAATCTGTTTCTAAATATGATTTTTCGGAAGAGAAAT
The DNA here is from genome assembly GCA_034111925.1 of Crocinitomicaceae bacterium. Classification (GTDB taxonomy): domain Bacteria; phylum Bacteroidota; class Bacteroidia; order Flavobacteriales_D; family Crocinitomicaceae; genus UBA4466. The sequence goes on along the minus strand of JAWUWJ010000147.1, from coordinate 2,044 downwards.
TGAAAGAAATAATCCTTCGGTGGTCGAAAAATTTCGATGCAACGCATGGTGGTGAGAGCAAAGCACCAAAGTTTCCGTTGCCGAGCAATTTCGAATTTCTATTGGATTACGCCGTAAATAGTAAAGATGCGAAAGTACTCAAGCATGTAGAAAACTCATTGGATTGTATGGCAATGGGTGGGATTTATGATCAAATCGGAGGTGGATTTGCACGATATTCTGTCGATATGCTTTGGAAAGTTCCTCACTTCGAAAAAATGCTGTACGATAATGGTCAATTGGTAAGTCTGTATACAAAGGCGTATCAGATTTTCAAAAAGCCTTTGTATAAACGAACAGTCGATCAAACGATTGAATGGCTCGAAAGAGAAATGACGGATGAATCTGGAGCTTTTTATTCTGCGCTCGATGCCGATAGTGAAGGTGTTGAAGGGAAATTCTATGTTTGGACTGTCGCCGAGTTGGAATCGACATTAGAAAGTGATTTTGCTTGGGTAAGAGAATTATACGAAGTAAATCAAAACGGTCATTGGGAAGATGGGAATTATGTTCTTTTGCGCCGATTGTCTGACAAAGATATCTTAAATAAAACAAAATGGTCGCAGGAGGAATTTGAAGAAAACCTGAGCCGCGTCAATGATTTATTGTTGACAGAGCGTTCGCATCGAATTCGACCGGGGCTTGATGACAAGTGTTTGACATCGTGGAATGCGATGATGCTTAAAGGACTTTGTGAAGCGTATACGGTTTTTAAAGAGGATTCATATTTGCGTTTGGCGCTGAAAAATGCAAAATGGTTGGAGAACAATCAACTTCGCGAAGATGGTGGGCTTTGGAGAAATTACAAAAAAGGAACATCGAACATAGAAGGGTTCCTAGAGGATTACGCTCACGTGATTGATGCGTTTATGGCAATGTACTCCGTTTCTTTTGACGAATCTTGGTTGATCAAGGCGAAGAAATTAATGGATTATTCAATTGAACATTTCGGCGATGATACATCCAAGATGTTCTTCTTTACGGACAGCAAAACGACACTTATTGCACGGAAAATGGAGGTGAATGATAACGTTATTCCATCCAGTAATTCAGTCATGGCGCGGAACCTATTTTACTTGTCAAAGTATTTTCACGATCATGCCTTTCAAGAACGTGCAAAATTCATGTTGGCCAATGTCTATGACGGAATGGAAATGTACGGTTCGGGTTACTCCAACTGGGGAATGTTATTGAACCATCAGATCTTTTCGTTGCATGAAATCGTTTGTATGGATGACACTGAATCGAGTGTTGAAACGATTCAATCTGCTGAATTACCGAAAATTCTTCTCGCAAAACGCAATTCAAAATCAACATTGCCGATTTTTAATGATAAAGGAGATTCTGACGCTAAGTCGCTGTTTGTATGCGTTGAAGGAACATGTTTACTTCCAACAACAGATGTAACCGAAGCGATTAATCAGGTTATTCAATAAACGCCCTTGATAAAAATCTCCGATCATTGAATTTATGATGATCTAATTCCTTTCTTTTATACCGTGAAGTTGATTGTATTAATATTTGTTGGATTGTCACTCGGGCTAAACGCTCAAGTGTTGGATAATAGAAATGGAGAAGCATTTACCGATGTGCCCTTTTTTAATGATGATTTTGTGCGCAAGAACAAGCTCAAAAAAATCAAAGGGGAATTCCAATATATGAAAAGCGGAAATGGATTGCGCTCAACGGAATTCAGGTACGTTTATGAGTTCGATAAAAGTGGTAGATTGGTTTCAACTTTTGAAACGAGAACCGATGATGGCTCTATTGATACGACTTGGAATAAATACAAGTATGACGTAGACAATAACTTGGCCGTTCACAGCAAGACCGACATGGAAGGTTTCTTAACGGTTAAATACACCCACGATTCTATAGGTCGCGTTTTAACGGAAGAATTTATTCGAGATGTTGATAGTGCTGGAAAAATTGTTCGTTCGTTGACGTTCAATAAAGAATCGATGAAGTACGCGAATTACGATTTACAGACGAAACGTACCTTCTA
>JAWUWJ010000146.1:0-20834 GCA_034111925.1 Crocinitomicaceae bacterium | reverse complement strand
ACGCGAGTTCTGAAATTATCGTTGTTTAGATCTCCCCCATCCCAACCATGCGTATAGCGAAGTCGAGCATCCAACTTAAGCTTTGTCTTCTCCATGAAAAGTTCCAATAAATTCTTGAAATTTGCATCCAATCCGATTCTGTGGTACGTTTCTCCACCGAATAACCCTGTTGAAGGTCGGTTCCCAAAACGATATGCCAATCCCAACCCGATATGCTTGTGCAAATCATATTTAACGTAAGGCGAAATGAACGACTTATCCACCGTTGTGACATTATTTGCAAAGCGGCTTTCCAACTGCATTCCCGCATCGAGTTTTTTTGTAATTGGCACGCGAACATCTACCCCCGTCCAAACGCCAAAATCACTTTGGGCCGAAGACAACATTGGGAGTAAGACACCAACAACGAAAAGACTATTTTTTAGAATTCGAATCATTTAATGATGTAAAGATCTGCCGCAGTTACTACTTCTTTCTTGTTCGCAATGTTAACCGTTGATTCAACTTGTTTAAGCGTTCCGCCCAAGTTCAATGTGTCTTCTGTAAATGCATAAACAGTGTAATCTCCTCTGTTTAATCCCGTGAACGTATAATTCCCATTTGCATCCGTTCGAACTGATTCGCTGTAGAATCCTTCTTCACCATAAATAATGTAAACACGCTCATCGACCATTGGGCCTTCTGTAAACGAAGTGCTTCCAGCTGATGGACCGCCGCCTTGATTCTGAACATCAACTAAAATGTTAGAAGACAATTCGTCTGCATCGGTAACTTCACCTGTCGCAGTATTTGTAATCGTGACAATGTCATTGTTTACGGAGAATGTAAAGTCACCGTTTGCATTAGCATTCAAAGCAGCCAACGTATTTGTCGCAACAACTGCGTTCGATTCGGAAAAATCAAAATCGACTTGGATTCCTGTTCTTCCCGATAAATTTGGATCTGGTTGAACTCCACTTATCCATTTATACCAAACGTAGTAAAGCGTTCCGCCATTTGGAGTGTTTAGCAAAATGTAATCGCCATCCGTGATAGAGCTGCCTTCCGGGAGAATTACCTGCGTTACTTCCTGTTCTGCGCTTCCACCTCCGTTCGAAGAGTACGTTCTTCCTTGTACAGTTCCTGTAACCCCTGACGTTCCGCCAGACCCTTCTACTTTGGAACAAGCCGTTAAACCAACGAGTCCTCCTAAAACAATTGCAATTGCTACTTTATTCATAGTTGTTATTTATACCTTTTAGTATTAAAATCTAAGTTCTTACTGCTGAATCATTAATTTTCCATTGACCATTGCGCCGTCTAAATCGAAGGTGTAATAATACATTCCAGAAGAAAGGTTTTCAACGTGGGTTTTATATCCTTTTCCTGTGATTCCTTTTTCTGAGAATACGATATGTCCTGAGAGGTCCATTAATTGAATCGAGCCGTTTGAAATGTAATTTTTGAACACAAAATTGAAGTCTTCTTTTGCCGGATTCGGGAATACTTGAACTTCTTCAATTTGATCTTCGGCCAAACCTAAGTCTGGGCATGATCCGAACATATTTGCGTCCATCCAGTTCATGCGGTTTGTGACCCAATCCTTCATGTAGGCAACGTCTTCCTGGAAGTTGTTGCCCACAAAATTATTTGGCCAAATGTACTGCCCATGAATTTGCCAGCGCTGGAAATTTCGTTGCTGCGATTCATCTAAAAGTGCTGCAATCGAGTCAATTTTCGCCATTAACGTATTCGTTTGCCAAGCTCCTTGCCGCATTTCTTGCCATCTGCAATTCAGCATGTGAGTATACGTCGGATCTTGAATCATTTTTCCCCACCAAAACGGAACATTACCGCCACAAATTTGATAGAAATCTATTTGCCAATCACTGGTTGTTCCGCCTTCACAATAGTCTGCATTTCCATAGGCAAGGTTAAAGTCCCAAAGTGGACCTGCGACAATATTTCCTCCCTCACTGGTTCTTAATTTGTGCAAGAAGCTACTGATACGGTATCCATCAACGTTTTTACTGATCTCGTTCACAAGAAAGAAATCCACGAATGAAAGCATGTCGACGTAAGGAGCATAACCCGTTAATGGATTGGCAAAATTGGGTCCGTCCAAGGCAGTTTCCCAACTTGTAATGTGATTCTCGATGTAATTCAGTTGCGTAGATGTTAAACTATCCAATGAAGGATCGTGAGCTTGAAAACTAACTTGATTTGGCGATCCTGGATAAGGCAGGAATGGAGAATACCATGCTACAACGCCTCCCGATGTTAACTTGTCGACTTTCAATATGTAATCTCCAGTAAGTTCATTTCCAGAATTATCGAATGGCTCTATATCATTCGTTCCAACTTTGCCATCCTTCCGTTTGATCTTTTCCATGAAGACATAAACGCCTTCGTATTGACCGTTGAGAACAACCTCACAAAATCTGGTGCGCGGTGCATATTCATCCAAATCGCGGCCCATGTCATACGCCAAGAAATTTCGCATTAGGGACTTGTCAGAATAAGGTGCTTGAAGGATCCAATCATTGTCAAACGCCATTCCGAATATCGAAACATCATTCTTTAGTCCAAGATTGTCTCGTGTTTCAACGCCCCATTGTTTTTTCGGGAAGCCTTGAGACGATGATCCACGAAGTTCAATGCCGATAGCTCCATCGTATTCGTTGAATGGATCCGTCATGTAGTTTCGAGCACCAGCTCCATTGTAGATGATTCCCATCGTTGCATCAATCTTCGGATCGTCAGGGATAGTGGCTCCACCAGCAGTGTTAATTACAACGATTGGCAAATCTGAATCCAAGAAAACCAGAGGTTCATTGAACCAAAACGGTGTTGGACCATAGTTCATTGATGTATTGTTGATCGCCAAGGAAAGCCACGCGCGTGAAGACATATCGCTTGAGCCAATTTGCTCGTTGTGGGCTTGAACACAAAGAACATTTGATCCATTTACCAAATTGGCGGCAAGGAATGCTTGATCGAGTGTGTAATAGTTTGGTTGACCTCCTTGATACATTTGCGCTTCATGCAAACCATCCGAGGTTTGATTGTAATTTGGTTGTCCTCCGCTTGTGATATTGTCTCGATTGATTTCAACTCCATTCAAATAGGCAACGAAAGCATCGTCGTAATCAACGTTGAAAATCGCCTGCTCAATTGCGTTGACATCGATAATACTGAATGTAATTCTTTGGTAACATGAAATTGCGCCGCCAAAGGATGTGTTATCGTCACCATCGCCATAGCCAAAACCCCCTTGACCATTTGTCCAACTTGCATCGTTGAATCCCAAAGTGTTCCAAGAGGCATTTACAGATGATGTAGGAACCAAATATTTCCATGTGTCGTCTTCGTAGACCACGGTTTCCCAATGGTCAACTTGCGCTTTTGCGGCAGTTCCAAGAAGCAGCAGCGATGCTATAATTAATAGTTTCATAAATTATTGAATCAGTAGTTTTCCTTTCGTTCTTTTTCTAGAAAGATTGAAAGAATTGTTGTGATCCCATTGAGAAAATGAAAAGCTCGCGTCAAGAGAAATTAAAGAAATAAGTAGGAGACACATCAAATTGATTTGAATCTACAATATAGTGAATTTTAAGATAACCTTTTAGTCTTTGTATGCCTCATAGAGTTGATCTATAAAGCCAAAGGCAAACTTATGTAGGTTAGCATCGGTGGACAAAAGGACAATGACGTCGTTCTCTTCCGCTTTTGCCTTAATATCGACGTCCTTAACTTCGATTGGAGAAGTGTAACTGTCTGGATAAATCTGCTTGTTGTAATACCAGAATTCTCCATCGCCGAAAAAATCACGTGAGAGCCCAAGATTGAACATGCCCCAGAAATAACTATCAGCGACAACTGTCACAATTTGCTGTGCCTGAGACGTGTCCCATTCCCTGTGAAATTGAGGGTATCCCATTGGAAACGTTGGCAAGTCAAAAAGAAGGTTCATTCCTTCTCCGATGTCATAATCTCCATCGCGGTTTACCTCGTCTACGACAACTTGATCCAAAACGAGGTCGGGCATTGGAGCATTTCGAATTTCACCGATTTTTTGAAGCAATGAATCCGCTGCTAAGAACTCTCCGTATTTGCTCCAGTGAATTCCAGCTTTCGCAAATAGTGGATACGGAGTTGATTTTTTCATGCCCAAAAACCAAGACTTAAAATCGATGTAATTGACGCCTTTTTCGGTGAATTCTGATTTGTACGATTTGTAATTCGTAGGTGCATTTTTCTTAATTCCTTCGAACCATTTGTCTGGAATAAATTCAGGATAATACGATCCTTTTCCAGGGGCAAACACAACGTACAAGTCCGTACCGCTTTCTTTTAATTTGTCCTGAACAAATTTTAATTTCCGTGTCTTCTCCTGTATTTCTTTTTCACCAATAAAGTCGATACCAAGGTGCGCTTTGATGTAGTTTCTCTCGTACAGATAACTCTCTTTGCCCAATAGTACTCCTTTTGCTCTAGCCGTATAGAAAAAAGAAAAATGGCGCTGGTTGTTCAGACAAATAAATTCGGGGCGGAATCCAAATTTGGTATTTAGGTAGCTGGCTGTGCTTTTTTGGTATTCGGAATTGTACCACGTTTCCCAAGTGAATTCTACATACTCGGTACTTGAAACGGCACCGTGAAGTGTCTTTTCATTCGCGAAATGCGTTTTGTGCTGAATTGCAGGAAGGCAAAGCATGAGGACAATGATTCCAAAGACGATTTTCTTGATGATATTTTGTTCTTTATTTGTCATCAGAATCTGAAATAAATAAAGGGGTTAAAATCTTCTCCGGTAATAGAACCGACGCATAAAGCGAATAGGACACAACCAATTAAGGAGAATGCCAATCGAGTAATGAGGTTTACATTTTCTTCTTTATAGATGAATTTCTCTAAGAAACGGCCGACACGTGTTAAACATGCAAAGGAAATGATTGCACCGACTATTAATATAGCAATCGATTCATTCGACATTTCAATCATGTCTATTCCATCCCAATAGAACATTTTCGAGAGGTAAAACAATGCAGTGTCGAGGTCTTCAATTGTGAAGAATACCCAACCGATCATTACAATGAAAAAGGTAAAAAGAACGCTAGGAATGGTTCCTGCTTTGTCCAGTAATTTCTTTAAGAAAATACGGTCTAGAATTAGGAAGAATCCGTGAAATGCTCCCCAAATAATAAAATTCCACGACGCGCCGTGCCACAGTCCTGAGATTAGGAAGACGAGCCAGAGATTGAAAAACAGTCTGAATTTCGAATCCACTTTACTTCCCCCAAGAGGAATATAGAGGTAGTTTTTCATCCAGTCGCCGAGTGTGATGTGCCATCTGCGCCAGAACTCCGTAATGCTTTTGGAATTGTAAGGGTTGTTGAAATTCTCGGGAAAGGTGAAGCCCATCATTTTTCCCAATCCAATGGCCATGTCCGAGTATCCAGCGAAGTCAAAATAAATTTGGAAGGTATACGCCAGAATTCCAATCCAAGACGCGATAAACGACAATTGATCTGGAGGCAAATCCATGATTTCTTTCGCTTGAGCGCCAAGTACATTCGAAATAAGAACCTTCTTCGTCAGTCCGATACAGAACCGATAAAAACCGTAGAGTTTATCATCAATTACTTCACGTCGCTCTGTGATTTGGTCTGCAATAAAATTAAAGCGTACAATCGGCCCAGCAATCATTTGCGGGAAGGACATGATGTACAATAAATACTGATTTAATTTGGCGAGTGGCTTGTGAACTCCACGATACACATCGATTGAATACGTGAGGGTTTGGAAGGTATAGAATGAAATTCCGATTGGCAATACAACCTTCGTCCAGCTTACTCTATGAACTCCGATCGCGTGAAGCATGTCGTTGAAATTCTCAACAAAGAAATTGGCGTATTTAAAATAGGCGAGAAGCCCGAGATTCATTGTGAGCGAAAGAATCAGTAAAAGCCGTTTTCGTTTTTTATCGTCTGCGAGGTAAAGCTGCTTTACGACGTAAAAGTCAATGATTGTAGAAATGAGGAGGATGAAAATAAACTCCGGAGCGCCCCAAGCGTAAAAACCAATACTGGCTAATAGAATCCACCAGTTTTTGAGCGAAGTATGTTTACCCAGAAGGGAGTACACCACTAAAAAAGCGGGCAAGAAGTACAAAAGAAATATTGTGCTACTAAATTCCATTTTTCCTCTATGTGAGTTGGGAAATGTTTCCTAAAACATTCAAAGATAAACGTTTACTCAAACTCAATAAGAACAGTTCCTTTTTCTACTACATCGTTGTTTGAAATGTTGATTCCTTTTACGATTCCGATTCCTTCCGCTTTTAAAACGTTTTCCATTTTCATGGCTTCAAGAGACAGAATTTCGTCACCAACTTCCAAAGAATCGCCAACGTTCACTGCTACATTAACAATACGTCCTGGCATTGGAGCTTGAAGTTCTTTAAGCTTCTTTATTTTTGGAATGTCTAATCCCATCGCTGCGATCAAATCATCCAATTCACCTTTCTTTTTGATTTCAAATACACGATGGTTGATTTTCAATTTCAAACTATTGCTTTCGGTCTTGTCTTCTAAGATTTCACCGAAGAAAGTTTTTCCACCAAATTCAAGAGAGAAGAATTTTTCATCGTCCCATTTTAAAACTGCACCTTCAGTTCCAACTGTTTCTTGTCCATCAATGTTCCAAATGCGATTTGCCATTTATCATGTATTTGATACAAAAATAACAGAATCCTCGTCCGATGCTGTAGATTTCGCATTTCAATCCAATTTAATTGCCCAGATTTGCACAAGATTTAAATTGTTAAGATTATGAGAAAGGTTGTAATATATTCGATGGCGCTTTTATTAGTAGCATGTGGTGTTAGGAAAGAGGAATTAGCATACAATGAAAGCAATACTACTACGTCGAATGAAACTCCAGAAGTTGCTATGGGCGAAGAAATCATTCTTCAAGAACGTCCAGTATACAATCCTTCTGAAACACAATTGACAGATTTGATTCACACGAAACTGGAAGTGAATTTTGATTGGACACAATCGCGCATGAATGGAATTGCGACAATTACGGCAAAACCACATTTCTATACAACGCAAGAATTGATTCTCGATGCAAAGGGAATGGACATCAACGGCGTTAAGATGAATGGCGAAACTGTTGAGTTTGCTTACATCTTGGATGTTTTAAATATTCAACTGGATAAGGAATACACAAGAGACCAAGAATATACTGTTGTGATTGATTACGTTTCGAAGCCGGACGAAAGAACGACTGGAGGAAGTGCTGCGATTACATCGGACAAGGGCCTTTACTTCATTAACCCGTTAGGAGAAGATAAGGATGTAATGCCTCAAATTTGGACGCAAGGAGAAACGGAATCAAGTTCAGTTTGGTTCCCAACGATTGATTCGCCAAATGCCAAAACAACGCAAGAAATTTTCATTACTGTAGAAGATAAGTTTGTAACGCTTTCAAATGGAGCTATGATTTCAAGTACGCCAATTGAAGGAGGAAAACGAGTTGACCATTGGAAACAAGTTCTTCCACACGCACCGTATTTGTTTATGATGGGGATTGGTGAATTCAAAGTTGTGAAAGATTCATATACAAGAAAAGACGGGTCAACGATGGAAGTAAATTACATTGTTGAGCCAGAATGGGAGGAATCAGCGCAAGCGATTTTTGGAGAAACACCAGAAATGATTCGTTTCTTCTCTGAGCTTTTAGGTGTTGAATACCCTTGGGATAAGTACACACAGATTGTTGTTCGAGATTACGTTTCTGGAGCAATGGAAAACACCGGAGCGGTAATTTTTGGAGATTATGCATACAAAACGGACAGAGAATTATTGGATGAAAATGATCAGTCAACAATTGCACATGAATTATTTCATCACTGGTTTGGAGATTTAGTAACGGCAGAATCGTGGTCGAATTTAACATTGAATGAGTCTTTCGCAAATTACTCGCAATACTTATGGGATGAGCACAGATACGGCGTTGACGAAGCGGATTATCTTGCAGAGATAGAAGCAGATGGATACCGTCAATCAGCATCGGTTCAAGGATATCACGATTTGGTTTGGTTCGATTTTGACGACAAAGATCAAATGTTCGATGGGCATTCATACAACAAAGGAGGTCGAATCTTGCACATGCTTAGAAACTACCTTGGTGATGATGCGTTTTTCGCTTCATTGAAAAAATACTTGACGGACAATCAATATCAAGCAGCTGAATTCCACGAGTTAAGATTGGCGTTTGAAGAAGTTACTGGAGAAGATTTGAATTGGTTCTTTAATCAATGGTATTTAGGATCAGGACATCCAACCTTGGTTTTCAATCAAGAAGAAGACAGAAAGAATAACAAATTGTTGGTGACCGTTGAACAAAAGCAAAGTTTGGAGCTTTCACCGATTTTTAAAATTCCTTTCCAGATTGCAATTTTTGATGACAATGGAATGCACATTCACGATGTTGTTGTTGATGAATTGACAGAGGAATTCGAATTGCCATATACGGGAACGTTGAAAACATTCATTTACGATTACCAACAAGTTGTGTTGGCGGACAAGGACGTAAAGAAGTCACAAAGTGAATACATCAATGAGTTTTACTTGGGCGAGCGTTATGCTGCAAGAAAACAAGGTTTGATGGAAGGAACGACAGGCTTTAGTCCTAAAGGTCAAAAAATGATCTTGGATGGTTTAAAGGATAAGTTCTGGCACATCCGAGTTTTGGCACTCGGTAAAGCGGCGGAATTGGAAGGTGATTACGCTGTCAAAGGATTAGAGATGGTTAAAGCAATGATCGATAATGATCCAAAATCGGATGTTAGAGTTGCTGCAGTTGCGGCGATTGGACAATTGATTGAAGACAATGCAGTACTTTCTGCTCTATACAATAAGCGGATAACGGAAGACCGCTCTTATTCGGTAATATCAATTGCGTTGAGCAGCTTGAGTGGAATTAACCCAGAAGAAGCATTGGCAATCGCAGAATCTTTGGAAAGCGAAAAGTCGTCAACTATTATTTATGGGATTTCACAAATCTATGCAACACATGGAGGGCCTGATAAATTTGAATTCATGAAGAACGCTCTTGATGGGAATGTTGTTGGTGGCTTTGATAAATTGGGAGTGATGAATTCTTTGACGCTCTTTATTGGTAGACAAGACATCACAATGGCAGAAAAAGCATATCCAGTTTATGAGGGTCTTTCGGAAACGGGAGGTTTTTATATGACGATGTTTTTGCCTCAAGCACTTAATTATCTGAATCAATATTTTGATGCAACTCTTGCTACTTTAGATACGGAACTCAAAGGACACGTAGAGAATAAAGATGCATTGTATGCCGATCAAACGCGTGTTAAGATCAAAGCGTACAAGGCACAGAAAGAAAAATACAATGCACTTGCTGAAAAGATGGAAAAAGAAAGTGATAAATAGCGCCAGTCGCTTTAAACGCTGATCTTTCAGGGGCAATTCTCGGTCTGTTAACAAACATTTCTTGATTAATTTCTTGACGATTTTCTTGTCATTTATAAAATTGAAACTATATTTGATTAATTATTCGTCATTAGTTTGATTAAAAAGTGATCAATGAAACATTTAAAAATTGGAGACCAAGCACCTGCGTTTATTTCGAAAGATCAAAACGGAAATGAAGTAAAACTGTCTGATTATAAAGGACAGCGATTTGTACTTTATTTCTATCCGAAAGACAACACTCCGGGTTGCACGACTCAAGCCTGTAATATTCGCGATAATTACAGCTCGATTAAGGAAAATCAAATTAACATCTTTGGTGTCAGCGCTGACACTGAACAGAAGCATGTGAAGTTTATTGAAAAATTTGACCTTCCTTTTCCATTGCTTGCAGATGTAGATCATGAATTATTAAACCTGTATGGTGTGTGGGGAGAAAAGAAGTTCATGGGTAGAACTTTCGATGGAATTCATAGAACAACCTTTGTGATGGATGAATCACATACGATTGTTGGGATTATCGAAAAGCCCAAGAATAAGGCCCACTCAGACGAAATTTTAGAAATTTATAAAGATTGATTTTTAGAACGTAAATAGTTTACGATCTACTCGCCCATCTTTGTATCATACATTTTAACAACGCCGGACACAACCTCAAAACTGGAAGGCAAAAATTTAAAAACTAAACGATATGGCAGGAAAAGAAGTTAACGCAGAAAAATTAAAGGCATTACAGCTTACAATGGATAAGCTGGATAAGACGTACGGAAAAGGTACGGTAATGAAATTAGGAGATAACGCAATTGAAGAGATTGATGTAATTCCTACAGGTTCTTTGACATTGGATTTAGCACTCGGTGTGGGTGGATTACCAAAAGGAAGAGTCGTTGAAATTTAAGGACCGGAATCATCAGGTAAAACAACATTAGCGATTCACGCAATTGCTGAAGTTCAAAAACAAGGTGGTATTGCTGCAATCGTAGATGCTGAGCACGCATTCGATCAATTGTATGCTAAAAGTTTGGGTGTAGACGTTGAGAACTTATTGATCTCACAACCAGACAATGGTGAGCAAGCGTTGGAAATTGCAGACAACTTGATCCGTTCGGGAGCGATTGACTTATTGGTAATCGATTCTGTTGCAGCATTGACTCCAAAAGCGGAGATCGAAGGTGAAATGGGAGATTCTCAAATGGGACTTCAAGCACGTTTAATGTCGAAAGCACTTCGTAAGCTTACGGGATCAATTAGCAAGGCCAACTGTTGTTGTATTTTCATTAACCAACTTCGTGAGAAAATTGGTGTAATGTTCGGTAACCCTGAAACAACATCTGGTGGGAATGCATTGAAATTTTATTCTTCAGTTCGTATCGATATCCGTAGATCAAGTCAAATTAAAGACGGAGACGAAGTAATCGGAAACAGAACGAAAGTGAAGGTTGTAAAGAACAAAGTTGCACCTCCATTTAGAAGAGCCGAATTCGATATCATGTACGGAAAAGGAATCTCGAAAGTGGGTGAAATCTTAGACTTGGGCGTTGATATGAACATCATCAACAAAAGTGGTTCTTGGTTCTCTTATGGAGAAACGAGACTTGGACAAGGAAGAGATGCGGTTAAAGCAATTATCAAAGATAATCCAGAGTTGATGGAAGAATTAGAACAAAAGATTAAAGATGCTCTTAAGCCATCAGGAGAGGTTGAACTGGTGGAGTAAGACAACTGCATGGTGCCGAAGGTAAACTTTGGTGCACGCATATCGTAGAGAAACGGCGTTTCAGGACTGATTAATTTCAGAATTGAGACGCCGTTTTGTTTTTCATTGTACTTTGACCACAAGTTTTTTGATGTTAACCGCAACAGAATAAGAACAGAAAATCAGAAGTATGAAAAAGACTCTTTATTTGATAGTGTTCATTTTGATCACAGCAGTTCATTCTTTCGGGCAAGATCCCAAGGATACGACAAAGAATACTTTTAGTATTTTTTTGAGCGCAGAAGCCTGTGATGTCGAATTGGATCATGTTCATGCGTACACCGAAACAATTGATACGAAAAAAGGAGTAAGAATCATTGATGCAAACGGAATTCCAAGTCATAAGACAGGAAAGTTTCCAAACCAAGGAAACCCCAATACAATTGCTCCACAAAGTGCGCATTACGAAATTCCTCTTCTGCCAACACGAAGCAAAGAGAAAATTTCATCCAAAGGCAAACGCATTGGAATTCTGTTTAGCGGTGTAGAAGTTGATCCGTTTACAAATGAATTTTTTCAAGGAAAAAAGGGAGCGAACCGTGAATGGAATATCACAACGCTCACATCGACGTATGATCTAGGATTGGATTGCAACAACGCACATGTTCAACCTGGAGGAAAATACCATTACCACGGAACACCAAATGCTTATTTGGACGATTTGGGCGTTGACGGATCAGGAATGATTAAGATTGGTTATGCAGCAGATGGGTATCCAATTTATTACAAGTTTGGATACAATACCAATGGCGAAATTGTTGCTTTGGAAAGCAGTTATGGTTTGAAAGAAGGCCATCGCCCAGGAGATGGAAAGAAAGCTCCGGATGGAGTTTATGACGGAACTTATTTTCAAGATTATGAATACAAAGAAGCGTTATCAGAACTCGATGAATGCAACGGTATAATTGGTAAAACGCCAGAAAGTGAAAGCGAGTATTATTATGTAATTACAGATAACTTTCCGTCATCACCACTTTGTTTTTCAGCGGAGCCAAGTAAGGACTTTGCAAATCAAGGTATGCCTGGAGGAAATGGTCGGCTAGGAATGGGACAAAGACCGGGAAATGATCGTGGGGCGCATGACCAACCAGATCCGAGTGAGATTTTACGGCAATTGGATACAAACGGTGATGGACAAATTTCTAAAGCAGAAGCGAAAGGTCCAATGATAGATCATTTTGATCAAATCGATAAGAACGGGGATGGTTTTGTTACAAAACAAGAACTGCAAAATGCAGGACCGCCAAGGTAAAACCTGAGTGTAAATAGTTTAGTAACTTCGGATTCAAATTAAAACGATCCTTCACATGAAGTTATTTGCCTACCTTACTTTGCTGTTGGTAGTCGGTTCTTGCTCTAATTACAACAAGATTAGAAAAGTCAAGGTCCACAATACTGCAGTAAAAGTTGAGAGAAAAACAGATCGAAGTCAAATTGAAGAACCAATTACAGCATCTGTTAATCAGTCGTTTGAAGCGCCAATTTTAGCTTCCGCTTCGGAATTATTCGAAGAAGATTTAATTGTTTCGGCTGACCCGAAAGGGCTTGAATGTGATACACTATTTTTAAAAGATGGAAGTATCAAGTTGGTCCAGATTCTGAAGATCAAGAAGAATAAAATTTCCTACTATTTATGCTGTGAAGGATGTTCTCTTGTTCGAGAGATTGCAAAAAGTGAAATTAAAGAGTATCATGAGACGGAGGGTTATGCTTCTTTGGAGGTGAAATATGATTTTGATGAGAGCAATGGTTTTCCTGATTACTATTTAGACGAGGCGCAAGTTTCACGGAATAAATCTTGGAAGCTTACAGGAATCGCACTGTTAACCGTTGCAATTTCCGCAGGGTTGACCATAGCTTTTTTTACCAGTGCAATTGGAGGTGTCGCGCTTCTTGCTGGTATAATATTTGGCTATATATTTTATGGTTTTCTCTGGAAACATTTGTACGCAGCGGCCATATCTATAAGGATGCATGAATACACGAGATTAGACGGAAAGACAAGCAATGACGCCATAAAAAAATGGAATATTGCTCATATGATTATTGCCAGTCTATTCGGTTTTTTTATTCCCTTGATTGTAGTACAAGTAAAGCTTAACAAACTTAAAAAGAAGTACATCGCCGAGCAGTTTAAGCTAGAAAATGATTAAGGTTATTTTCGATATTAAAAGTAAAAGCAGAGGGCTTTAATAAAGAAAGCTTCTAGTTGAAGCGTCTAATTGGCTGAAGCGCTCAATTCCGTTAAGTCTGTATCTTTCAGTTTAGCGCCTAGTGAATTCAAATCTCGGATCAAGTATTCGGCAGAAACGGTCGCTCCTGAAATTCCATCGATGTCATCTTCCAATTTGAATCCGTGGTTTTTACCAATGAATTGTTCCAACCATTTCGGACGGCAAATTTCATAACCGTATTCGCCTCCGTAATTTGCAATATCTACTTTTTTGATGTTCAAATCAGTGTCGTAAACCACAATGTAATCAAAGGTCTCATAAGCTTCTGCATTTGGAGTAGATGGAGCAGCGCAACCGCCAATTCTGCAACCAAAAGCTGTTGTGTAGCAAGCGTATCCAATTATGTTTCCTTCAGATTTAACGACGCTTAAAGTCATGAGATCAGAACCGAGTTCACTTGGAACTTCCATTGCTTCAAGTTCAACGACCTTGTCTTTCCAAACTTTGGCTGCAAGCTTGTTGATTTTTTTCTCTGGTGTAGCGAACGCAACGAGCGCTACTAAACAAAGAACAGTTGCCGATATTTTTAGAATAAACTTCATAATTAAAACCAATATCCGAATCCGAGGTTAAATACATTCGTTGGGCGTGGATTCGCTTCCGTAGAAACCCATTGTAAATCTGTTTTTATAATAGTTCCAGGCGTTAATTGCAATCCTGCGCCGGCTGTTAAAACCTGTCTGTTAAAAGCAGTGTTTCTTGTAATGTTATCCTCTACACCAAAGTGCGTATCATAGTTTTCATACCTTACAAAAGGAATCAGTCTAGGGAATGTTTGATTCTTTTTCAGTGCGATTTTATAAGCAACTTCTCCGTAATAGCCCATAATTGTACTTCCAAGAGTTGCACCTGTGAAATCGTTGTATTGATCCGTATTTGAAATTGAAGTTATACTTCCAACAGCGGTCAATTGAAGATTTTTAATGTTATAATGTGCATTCAAAGCTCCCATTGCAATTCCAACCGAAGAACTATCCGCTGATTGAATAGATCCAGGATCTGTTCTGTCTAAACCATCATACATTGTTGTTTCTGTATTTCCGTAGTATCCAGAAAGACCAAGTCTCAAGCCGTTCAATCCGTAGAATGTTAATTTACCCGTATAAGAAGGTGTTCTAAACGAAGCCTTCGAACCTTTTTGGCGACCGCCTCTCAATCCGTTGCTTCCCGATAATTTTGCAGAACCGTCGTATCCTTTAAAACCATTCACAGCGTAAATCTGATATTTTAAGTTTGCTTTTTTCAAAATCCCGTGGAATCCAAGCCCCATTTCCCTCCATGTTGTTGGGATCACGTACTTGTCAAAAGCGGGTCGCTCAACACCATTAAACAATGTTGGCTCGTGGAATTCATTTACATATCCCATTGGAATAAGAATGATTCCTGCTTTAATATTGAAAGCGCTATTTACGCTGTAGTTCATAAACGCTTGTTCAACGTATACTTCATTTACGTGTTCGAATTCAATTTCAGTGAAAAATTGAAGGTTCTTTTTGAATTTGTATCCCATGAATAAAATTACACGGTGCAAATCCATCGTTCCGTTTTGGAAGGTTCCATCTTCGATGTCATGATTGTAATGTGCCTCACCATAACTACCAATCGCAAAATTTTGATCCGCAAACATAATTTTTTTTGTACTACTGTTAATTGTACTGTCTAAGTAGGTTTGAGCGTTCAGTGTGGAAACTGAAATGAAGCAAAGGATTGTTAAGAGTATAAATTTTTTCATCACGTCGTATTCTTTCTAGTATTCGTATTGTTTACTGGGTACAAAGAAAGGCAACAGATGAAGTACCTACAATACCACGTTTGTGGTATTTTTAATCATTCTAAATAAGGGAGTGTTCGTATACCTACTGATAGCAATCGTTTTGGAGAATTTTATTTTGAATAATTCAATTCATCAAGTCGTTGTTTCGATTAAAAGGATTCCATTGAAAATATGATAAAGACAATTTAGATCTATATCATATTAAGGCTCAAAAATTGTTGATGGGTAATTCCTAAAGCTGTTGATATACAATAATTTACGTTAAACTGTCACAAACTGTCACGGTTCAGATAAAGAATAAACATTCCCATTCTTGTATTATTACTGATACTATTAAAAGATTGTCTTATCCAATCACTATTCACTGGAAAGACTTCTAATTGTATTTGATGATAACCTTACAGAACAATGCTTAAAATAATTTATTCGTTAGTTTTTTTAGTTGTATTCCAACTTTCCTCTTTCGCACAACACAGCAATGAATTTTTTAATGACGGAGCTTTGGTTCACATTGAAGCAGGAGCAGAAGTTCATGTTTGGGGAGACGTTCATATAGAAGGTGCTTCTGCAGTTTTAGAGAACAACGGCCTATTAAAGACACAAGGAAATTCTTACTCAGATAACCTTTTTCAACAGAGTGGAATAGGAACGTATAGAATCGAAAATTCAGATGTGAATACAGGTGAGCGACAATTCGTTTCTGGAAGTTATGCAGTTCGAGGTGGAACGGCTCAAATCGGCGTTAATGACGGTTCGTTTTTCGCTTTAGAATTGGCGAATGACCAAGGGATCGTTTATTTGAATGGTTCTGGAAACATCTGTGATGTAAGGGGAAGCGTGAATTTCTCTGCTGGAGTTATTCAAAATAGAATTATTACGCATGATGTAGGAATTACTGGCGCGTTGGCTTATCCAGGAAATGGAGCGGCTTATGATGCCATTTTTGGATTAATGAACTCAGCAACTGGATTGGGTAACTTATCCAACAATACTGTTTCATTAAACGGAAACATGAGTGCAACTGATGCCGGATACGTTCAAGGTAAAATGAGGAGAAGCATAAGCCCAGCCGGTGGATCATATCCATTTGTTCTCGGTTTGGAACCAGCAGGATTTGGAGTACAAAGAGGAATGCAATATATGCGCATCAATTTTACAGCAAACTCTTATGATGTTGTAACAGGGTATTTTCAAACAGGATTAGACAATAGCTTTGCAGCGGCTCTCGAATGTTCAGGATATTTAATTGACTACTGGGGAGGAACTGATCATGGACAGTGGATCATGAATGATATTACAGGCGCCGGATCTGGAACTTATGAGGTACAAGTTTGGCCACAAGATGATAATTTCCCAGCCAAATCAGTTTGGATGGTTACAAAAGACAATGCCATTGATGGTACTGCAGATGATTGCGGACCTTCACCAGTAGGGTTGGATCGAAATGGTTTTGATGGATTTAGCCAGTTTGGTCTTGCGGCGGCAGATGTTAATGTGCTCCCAATTGAATTGCTCAATATAACAGCTCAGGGAATTGAAGATCATATTGATGTGATTTGGAATGTTGCATCAGAATTGGATTTAAGCCATTATGAGCTCGAGCGATCTGAAGACGGTATTGCTTTCGAATACATTGAGTCTTTGGATGCTGTAGGAACAACAACGATCCTTCAAACATATAGCTATTCAGATTTTGATGTTCGCTTTTTTCAGGACTATTATTACCGTGTAAAAAGTGTTGACATTGATGGAGAATTCGATTATACACCAGTGGTTGCAGCAAGCCTTAGTACACAAGGTTTAGAATTTGGAGAAGGATCAATTAATATCTATCCAAATCCTACGATTAATGATGCTTTCGTAAGTATTTATTCAGATTTGGAAAGAGAAATTCAAATGACTGCTTACAATACAATCGGGCAACGCATTCAACAACGAGAATTAGATTTAGAGAACGGAAATACGGTGATTCAATTGCAATCAAACAATTGGGCCGATGGTATGTATTACATTGAATTTAAGGATGTAAACACCAATCAAATTATTACAAAACGACTGATCAAACAATAAATTATGAAAAAATTAGTACTCGTATCAATCTTACTTTCTTCAGGGCATTTCGTGTCTGCACAAAATGTTGGAATCGGAACAGCGGCTCCTAGTGAGAAGCTTCATGTCGTTGGTGGAGCAAGAATCACGAATCTTTCTGGAATTGGAAACCGTTTGGTGTCAAGTTCACCAACAGGTGTTCTAGGAAACATTGCTGATGGTACAGCAGGCCAATTTTTAACAACAAATGGTGCTGGGAATTACTCTTGGGCAGCGGGAGGAACGCCGTCAGTGCAAAATGGCTTGTATTACAACGTACCAAATACAAGCATTCATCTTGGTGGCCCACTCATTGAGAATACCACAATTTCTCAAGGTGTATTTGGAATGACATTTGACTTAACAGGTGTTGGTGATTTTCATGTTGCTGATAATGGTGTCAATCGTTTTTCTGTTTTAGATAATGGTCGAACAGCAGTAGGTGGAGTCAACAATGCAGGTCAATTTAACGTGACAGGAAATTCCTATTTCTCGGATGACCTTTACCTTAGAGATGGAGCTGTGAACGGTGGAGACATCCTGGTTCGAATCTACGACTCTGCGGATGATGGAATTATTGATATTTATGAAAACAATGCCTATAACATTCGTTTGCATGGAAATGGACCGAGTATATTTAACGAACAAGGGATTGGAACAAATGATTTTAGAATTGAATCGAACACCCAAGCTAATATGTTCTTTGTAGACGCTGGAACTGATGAAATTGGTATTCGTACCAATGCTCCTACAAGTATGTTACAAATGACCAACGGAGGAGTAAATGTTGGTGCCAATGCTATGGCTTCCTTTGATAATGCTGGAGCAGAAGGAGTTCCTATTTCAGGTTACAACACAGGTGTGACGAATGGTTACAATGCTATTGAAGGTATAGTTGCATACAGCGGAACTGCTTTTAACTCCACTGGAGTTTTTGGACTGGCTATTGATAACACTTTAATAAATTCTGCAATAGGAGTTAGAGGTACCATCAATGGTAGAGATGGATTTGGAGTCTTGGGAACAAGAGCAAATGGTGCTGGCGCAGGTTGGGGAGGTCTATTTTTAGAGGATCTTGGATATACCGGTTTTTTTGGAGCAGCATCTGATGCAAGAACAAAAAAAGACATCAATCCAATCAACGGAGCTTTGGCTATTGTGAATCAACTCAACCCAGTGACGTATTATTTCGATCTTGAGAAGTTCCCAAACATGGGGTTGAATAGAGAAATGGAATACGGTTTCATTGCGCAAGAAGTAAGAGAGATTCTTCCAGAAATTACACGCGTGAAAAATTTACCGACCAACGGAACTGCTGAAGTAAGTCCGAACTCACCTGTAGAAAATAAGAACGAGTTATTTGTTATGATTGATTACACAAGAGTAATTCCAATTCTTACGAAAGCTGTTCAAGAACAACAAGCAATCATTGATACTCAAAACGAAAAAATTGAGCTACTAGAACAACAAATGGAAGAAATCAAGAACTTGCTAGAACAACAATAGTAGTAATAATCAATAGTTGTCATTGGACTTAATTACCGGATCCTTTATCGGTAATTAAAACTATTGTTAGTAGGCGTTTGGATCGATATGTAATTGTATTAAAGAGGATTTAAGAAGTGAATTTAAACTTAAACTTCCCTTTATAAAAAGGTTACCTTAGCAAATGAAGATCATAAATGACTGGTTTGCCATTTTGATTGCTACTAAACTAACTAGAACCCTTTGAACTCACTATTCCGAATCCCTGTATTTGTCTTGTTTGCGTTTTTCAGTTTGAGCTGTCACTCGCAAGAGGTAGACGAGGAAATTTACTCGTTGAATATAGACCTATCGGAACTTGTCCATAAAACACATTCAGAGCGAACTAAAATATTAACTCCGTTCTATGAATGGGGGATCCTAACCTTAGACTCTGTAACTGTTTTTTCAAAGATAAATGAGATTGAAAAACTAGCGATAAAAAATAAGGACCGTCAGCTTCAACTCGAATGTGAATTAATGAAAGTTCACTACTTTAATTATCACCCTGAGTTATCTAAAAAGTATACCTTATCAATCATTCAGGCATTGAATCAAAGAGCTATAAGAGAGAATTACTTTTGGCTAATAGTGAGGACAGAGAGTCTTTTAGGTAATTTTTATTTTAATGAATTATTTCAATATCAAAAGGGAATTGAACATCTAGAACGAACAGCTTATCTTTTAAATGGTGTTTCTTCAAAAGAGTTTCCGCTTAAAATGGAATGTTTTTTTCAATTGGGAAACGCGTACTTTTATTTTCATGATTATTAAGAACGCAATCAAAAACTTTAAATGTGGTTTAACAGCATATTATAAGAGAGAGAATGATTTTTATTTCATCCATTCATTGAACAATATAGGCGTCTCTTATCGAGAGTTGAATAATTTGGATTCTGCAGATGTTTACTTTAGAAAACTACATGAGTTTACATTGGAAGAGAACAACGAAGTATGGAGAGGCTTGTGCCTTGAAAATTTAGGTTTTAATTCTTACTTAAGAGGAAGTGTTGAGGTTGGAGTTCAAATGGTTAGAGATGCAATTGAAATTGCAAAAGCGGAGAATTATCCAAACATAGTTGCAAAACAATTAATGCGACTTTCAGAAATGATGTTTGAATTAGGGCGAGGACAGGAAGCAATGGATTATACCTTAGAGGCCAAAAAAGAACTTAGACCTACTCAAACGTATTCTGAACGGGCTAGAATATATCCTTTACTAGCAAAGGTCGAATCTTTAAGAGGAAATCCAGTTGAAGCTAATTTGTATTTGGACTCTGCATTTAAATCAAAAGATAGTCTAACGAAAATGTTTAGCTCAGTAAAGCTAATGTATGCGAAGCAAATTGTAGAAGACGAAAAGAGTAAGGTGGTGTCGGAAAGGTTTAAGAATAAAATTGATAAAGAAAAACAATCGGTGCAAAGGCTTCGTTGGTTAAGGAATGCTGGAGCAATCGTTTTAGGACTTCTTCTTTTTGTTGTTCTTTTATTTTTTCTAAGGTATCGTGAGAAACAGAAAGTTAAAGAGCGCAGAAGCCATACAGAGAGGGAAACAGCACTTAAAGAGTTAGAGTCATTTAGATCGTCAATAACGGACAAAAATTCGATGATTGAAACAATTCAAAAAGAACTTCATGTTACGCTTGAGAAATTGGAACTGAAGGAAGGTGAGAATCTAGATGGGTTGGATGAATCAGAATTAATAGAGCAATTGAGAAAATCTACTCTATTAACCGATGAAGGATGGCGTGACTTTACCGATGTCTTTGAAAAAGTATATCCCCAATTCTTTAAGAAGTTGGAATTGAAACACTCGAATCTAACTCCATCAGAAACGCGTTTTCTTGCTTTATCACTTCTTCGAATGCAGAATAAGGAAATGGCCTTGATGTTAGGGGTAGGGGATTCTGCTATTCGTCAGGTAAAGAGCCGTCTAAGAAAGAAATTGGACCTTAAAACCGATGAAT
>JAWUWJ010000145.1:0-11747 GCA_034111925.1 Crocinitomicaceae bacterium | reverse complement strand
CCGAAATTTTGGCTGATGAAGGTAGGATCAAAGAGAATAGAGAGGACTTTCTAAAATCGACTAAGCCTCCTGAGGGTTTACCAAAAAGAATTACGAAGGCTGTAAAACTTTTATATGCTTCACTAATTGTTAGTGCCATTGCAGCCATTTACGGATATTTTATTGTAGGATTTGTTACCGGTTATGAAACTGTTGTTGAAAATGGGGAGACTTTTACAGTCGAGCATACTGTAACCTATTGGGGCTTTTTCCCAATACTTATCCTTATCGGTTTTTATGCGATATACTACTTGTTCATTCAGCAAATAGGACTTGGAAAAAATTGGGCGAGAATTACGATGCTTGTTCTTTTTCTCATTTCTGCACTTTTCACAATTATTGGATTACCAAGTAATTTGTTAGCACATCCTTTATCTGGCGTGCTTTCGGTAGTTTTTTTAATTGTTTCATCTATCGCTTACGTACTCTTATTTACCGGCGAATCCGCGAGATGGTTCAGTTCCAAAAAGCACGAATCCGACCTCTTAGACGACTAGCACTGTAACAAATTTGCTAATTTGATTGTTCTACTATAACACGAGTTCACAATCAAATCCGACCACATGAAAAATCGCAGCCTTCTAACACTAAGCTTATTATTCGTTTTATGTTTAACTGTAATGAGCAGTTGCCGTACCAAGAAAGATACAATTGCAATAATCACAGTGCGCGATGCAAACAACGATCCTGTAGTAAATGCAGAGGTTCGGGTGTATTCATCTGGAACAGGAGGTGTAAATTCTATTGATGACGTAACGCAGACAAATGCTTCTGGTGAGGCTTTCTTCAATTACAACGACGAATATCAACTCGGACAAGCTGGTGTTGCCATTCTCGATATTGAGGTTACAAAGGATGCGGAAACAAGCACTGGGATTATTAAAATTGATCAGGAAGTAACAACCCGCGAAACGGTTTATATTAACCTTTAATCAAGAGATTTAAGCATTGCCAATAGAACATCCGAAGACAATCGCGTTGAGTACTTTGGATTAACGTAATTGTATTGAATTATCCCATTGTCAACTACGTAAACAGCAGGCACTGGTAAAACATGGTGTTTTTCACCCGTCCAATCTTCAGTATTCATTCCATACGAATCTCGGTATTTTATATAGTTCGCACTGTCAATCTTCCATCCTAGACCAAAAGAATTTATCACTTCCAGCTTGCTGTCTGAGTAGATCGTGAAATCATTTCCTCCTTTATCGTATGAAACATACAAACTGTCAAATCGGTCTGGAGTAATGGCTATCACCTTGAATCCTAATTTGGTGATTTCCTTTTGAACTTTTTGCAATTGCGCTAAATGTCGAGTACAGTAGGGACACCATCCACCGCGATAAAAAATAACGATTGATTTACCTGAAGTCAGTTCGTTGAAAGATTGCTTTTCTCCTTGATCGTTCGTTACCGTTAAACTGTCCGGAATGGATTCCCCAACTTTCATTGGACAGATGTCATACATTTGATCTTGCGCACTCGAAGTGAAGGCAATCAAGCACAATATAAGAGGTAGATATATTCTCATAATTTAAATTTTATTTTCTTTGACGCAGAAGAACAAGATTGGTTACTTAACAAATGACTATTTTTACAATATGGAAGAAAAAAAGGACAATCAAGTCAATATAGAGCTTACTGATGAAGTGGCTAACGGAGTTTATTCAAACCTTGCAATTATTACACATTCACCTTCAGAATTTATTGCTGATTTCGTTCAGATGATGCCAGGTGTACCTAAAGGAAAAGTTAGATCTAGAGTGATTATGACTCCTCAGAATGCAAAGCGTTTAATGGAAGCTCTTAAAGAAAATGTAGGTAAATACGAGCAGAATCATGGCGTTATTGAGTCATCAAACATGCCACCAATGCCTCCAATGAACTTCGGAACTCCAACTACCCAAGCGTAAATAGGTAACCTATCTCGGATTTTTTTCGTTTAGTAGTTATATACAATACTATTATGGTTACTACTCGAATTGCGACCTCGAAAACATTTCTTTTAAGTATAGTCTTAGGAGCTTTTTTATTGACAGGATTAAACTCTTGCGAAAAAAGAGTGTCTCCTAACAAAGTCGAGCGCATTATAACCAAAGACTCTTGGCAAATTACCGCTTTTTTATACGAAGATCAGAATATTGAAGGCAGCTACAGTGCAATTACCTTAGGCTTTGGAGAAAGTGGATCTTTATCTCTTTTGCCTTCTACCGGAGTAACTGGAAACTGGGAACTGGGTTTGGGGAAAAAGCCAACGCTTCTGTATCTTTCAGGTTTCTTTGATCCAGCGTACTCTCTATTTAATGATGACTGGACTGTAGTAACTTGCAGCAAAAAAACGATTCGATTGGAATCTGAAAGTGGTGCTTTTTTGAATCAGATTACGTTGACTAAAGTCGAGTAGGTTCTGCTTTAAATAAAGTTAATCTCAGTTTTCCATTCTTTAACGTTTCCACAAGAATCTTTCACTTTTAAAACGAGTTCCTTTTTGCCTTTTAAATCAGCCGGTCTTTCAAAAGTGATTGTTCTCGCTTTGTAATCGTATTTCAGTAAGTACCACTTTCCGTCAATAAACAAATCATAATCCTCAATACCGCTTTTTGCATCGCTAATTTTCCACTTTAAACTTGTCTTACTTGTTGATGTTGAACTTTGTGATATGGAAACTGGAGTTATGACTGGCGCAACTTCATCCCGCTTCAAAGAGTAAGTTCCGAAATATTTACTTTCTGCAATTGCCCATCCATCTTCGTAAAGAACTTCAAGCGTTCTGCGTCTATTTTTATTCGTAATGATTTCGATATAATGTCTCCCATCTTCCGGTTCGTCATTTCTTATTTTAATTCGATACGCTCTGTTGACGGGAGTTTTAGGCTTAGCAATGTAATTCTCCAAGCGGTCTTTTTCAAGCGATACGGGCTCATAAACGGTTGCATATCCAAAATCCAATTGTCGCGTCTCGCTTTCATAGAGATACGTTTCGTTTGGGTGCAAATGATCTTCGTTTACAACGATTGAATCTTCTTTATTGATTTCTCCAGCTAAAACGTTCAATGTGAATTCCAATACTGATTCATTGCCTTTTGGATCGTAAGCGATGTACTTCATAAGAAGTTTTTGCCCAGGTTTCGCATTAATGATTCCCAATTCCCCATTGATGTAGATCGGCAAATCATTCTCCCTTGTTCTAAAGCATTTGTGGTATTTTTTGCTTTGCGTTTGATACGCTTCGTAATCCTTGTGCGAATTAACATAGCGCGATGATTCAAAAGGAACGCGATTCGTTTTTTGACCGAAAATAGTATCTCCATCTACGATTAGAAAACTTCCATACAATCCGCAGTTGTTTCCAGCTCCATCGAGCTTGTCAATGACATCAAAGGCAATTCCAATTCCACCTGTTTCAGAACATAAATTTGCGGGGATATCAATTTTATCTGTTCCAACGTAATAGGCTGATTTTCCTTTTACTGCGGTTCGAACAACTGATTTATTCGGATAGCGGTACCCATCTTTTGTCAAGCCGTATACTTTTACTCCGCGAATGATTGGCGCTTTAGAATCTGGAAGGTCGAATCCGAAAACCAAAGGATTTAATGCATGTTCTGTTTCTGTATCTCGAACTTCAAAGTGCAAGTGAGGTCCTGTTGAACCGCCAGTATTTCCTGATAAGCCAATAACCTGTCCTTTTAAAACTTTGATCACGCCTTTTCCAGGAAAGACTTCAATTGCAAAGTTTTGTTCCGCCTCTTGCGTCGCACGAACGATTGAATCAATTTCTCCTTTGAATTCACTGCAATGTCCATAGACACTTGTAATCCCATTTGGATGATCAATATAGATCACGTGGCCATATCCATACGGTGAAACTTTGACCCTAGAGACGAATCCATCATCAATTGAATACAGTTTATAGCCAATTTTAGAATTCGTTTTAAAATCCAATCCCATGTGAAAGTGATTCGGTCGAAGCTCTCCAAAATTCGAAGCGAGCACCAAAGGAATACCTAAAGGTGAATGGTAGCCTTGATCGCCTTCTGATTGGGCAAAAACGGAAGATTGAATCCCGATGGAAATAAGCAAGAAAAGGAGGAGTTGTTTCATTTTATCAAAAATAGATTTTTAATAAGTAACAGCAACTATCGGGCTAAAAATCTTGTTGGTATGTATTAGTATGCTATTTTTGTATTTAAACCGCTTCAAATGTCAGATCGCATTAATCAGTTAGTTGATACCATTCGAGAGAAGTCTATTCTTTTGAAGGATCAAGTTGCGTCTGAAAAAGCTAAGAATAAAGAGCTTACACAAGAAATTCAAACACTTAAACAAGACGTTTTTTCAAGAGACGAAAAGCTAAGTGAGTTGAACAGTACAATTACTGAATTGAACGATGGCCTTAAAGCGGCGAAAGAGCAAAATATCACAGGTTCTGAAGGAAATGGAGTTTCTGAAGAGCAAATTGATGAGTTGGTGAAGGAAATAGAATACTGCATCGGGCAGTTAAAGAAATAAAGTATGGCAAAGTTATCCTTAAAGGTTGTTGTTGCCGGTAGAACATATCCACTTTCTGTTAGTGAAGACGAACAGGAAAAAGTGATGAAAGCTGCCGAAGACATTAACAAAGCAATTAAGTTGCTTCAGGATAATTACGCAGTTAAGGATATGCAAGATTTGTTAGCAATGACAGCATTACAATTGGCTTCTAAGTCAGATGGTAAAAAAGCTACTGATACTACAGATTCAAAAGAATTGGATGATGTCCAGAAAAAACTGGAAGATTTGTCGAATGATTTAGACGCCTAGATAACATACTTTACGCATTATTTTCCCATCCATTTCATTCGAGTGAATGCAAGTGAGGTGGGTTTTTTTATTTAATAAAAGTAACTATGAGTTTAATTATAGGATTGGCAGGAGGGTTAGCCGGAGGAGCAGTAATTGCTGTCGTTGTTCAATCTGTACTTCTCAAAAAGAGAAAAGAAAAAATACTTAAGGACGCTGAGAAAGAAGGCGAAACGCTTAAGAAAGATAAGATCCTTCAGGCGAAAGAGAAATTCTTGAAACTGAAAGAAGACCACGAAAGAAATATAAAAGACAGAGAGCGAAAATTGCAATCAGCTGAAGATCGTATCAAAAGCAAAGAGAAGTCTTTAACGCAGAAATTAGAAGAAGCGAATAGAAAGGACAAAGGCATGGAGAAGACTAGACTCTCTTTAGAAGCTAAAACCAATTCGTTTGACACTAAAAACAGTGAACTTGATAAAGTATACCAAAAGCACATTGATGAGCTTTCAAAGGTAAGTGGAATGTCTGCGGAAGATGCTAAGGCTGGTTTGGTTGAATCATTGAAAGATGAAGCAAGAACAAATGCAATGGCTCACATCAACGAAATTACTGCAGAAGCGAAGATGAATGCAAACCGCGAAGCGCGTAAAATTGTTATTCAAACAATTCAACGTGTTGCAACGGAGCAAGCAATTGAGAATTCAGTTTCTGTATTCAACATTGAGTCTGATGAAGTAAAAGGTAGAATTATTGGTCGTGAAGGACGTAACATTCGTGCCTTAGAAGCCGCTACTGGAGTTGAGATCGTTGTTGATGATACACCTGAAGCAATTATCCTTTCTTGTTTCGATCCTATTCGTCGTGAGATTGCTCGTTTGGCATTGCACCAGTTGGTTTCTGATGGAAGAATTCACCCAGCTAGAATTGAAGAAGTAGTTGCGAAGACGAAAAAACAATTGGATGAAGAAATCGCAGAAACAGGTAAAAGAACTTGTATCGATTTAGGAATTCACGGATTGCATGCTGAATTAGTACGTATGGTTGGTCGAATGAAATATAGATCATCTTATGGACAGAACTTATTACAACACTCGCGTGAAGTAGCGAACCTTTGTGCAACGATGGCAGCAGAGCTTGGCTTGAACGTTAAAGTGGCGAAGAGAGCAGGATTGTTACATGATATTGGAAAAGTGCCAGATGATAACCCAGAATTGCCACACGCGATTCTTGGAATGAACATGGCTGAAAAATACGGAGAGAAACCAGACGTTTGTAACGCAATTGGAGCTCACCACGATGAAATTGAAATGACAACTTTGATTTCTCCTATTGTCCAAGTATGTGATGCTGTTTCTGGTGCGCGCCCTGGTGCTCGTAGAGAAATCGTTGAATCATACATCAAGAGAATTAAAGATCTTGAAGGATTAGCATTGGCTTACGATGGAGTAAATACTGCATACGCAATTCAAGCAGGTAGAGAGTTGAGAGTATTGGTTGAAAGTGATAAGATTTCAGATGCGAAAGCAGACGAATTATCATTTGAGATCTCTCAACGTATTCAAACGGAAATGACTTATCCTGGACAGGTTAAAGTAACATTGATCCGCGAGAAACGTGCCGTGAATTACGCGAAGTAGTACTTCTCGGCTAATGAATAGCTGAATGAATGATTAAAAAGCTACTTTTCAAGTCTGATTTTATTAAGTACCTGCTAGTTCTAATGTCTGGAGCAGTGGTTGCTCAAATGTTGGGCTATGTCTTTGCACCAATAATTACAAGAATTTATGATGATCCTGCGCAGCTAGCAGAGCTCGGAATTTTTATTCGAATAGTTGGAGTAGGAGCTGCGTTCTCAACCGCTAGGTATGAATTAACGCTCCCTATTGTAAAGAACAATGTACATTCCTTTCGGCTATACCATATAGCTTTAAGGATTACAGTTATTACAACTCTGCTTTCATTGCTAATACTGCTTTATCCTGTTTTCTCAGGTGAAGATGGAGTCAGTTATATTTTTTACGCGCTCGTTCCAATTGCTATATTTTTAACAGCGTCAATGAGTATGGGTACTCATTGGGCAATTCGAATGAAATTGTTCAAGAGTATTACCTATTCGAAAATAACGAATTCGATTGTTGGTAATGGAACGAAGGTTCTGCTTGGTTTAGCTAATTTAGGATATATTGGTCTTATTATTGGTACCGTCTTAGGGTTGTTATTCGCAAATGTTTGGTTTGTTAGGGATTTCTTTTCATCACAAAAGGAATATAAAATTAAATCCAGCTCACCTAGGAATTTTGTTTTGGCAAAAGAGCATATTGAATTCCCGAAAATCAATCTACCACACGTATTACTTGATTTGGGGAAAGACCTAATGGTGTTTGCTTTAATTTTGCATTTTTACGACAAAGCAAATTTAGGATTGTATGATCACTCATATAGAATGTTGCGGTTGCCTCTGATACTAGTTGGGGTGGCAATAGGTCAGGTGTTTTTCCAAAAGTGTTCAGATATGTTCAATAAAAAGGAAGAGATTTACCCGTTGATTAGGAAATCAGTAATTTCATTGGCTTTGCTTTCGATTGTTCCCTTTACGGTTATCTTTTTCTTTGGAAGTGATATGTTTGCTTACGTTTTTGGAGAGCCTTATCGTATGGCTGGAGTTTATTCTGAAATAATGGCGCCTTGGTTCATGATGGTTTTTATCGCATCTCCAGTTTCTTTTCTGCCCTTGATTATTAAAAGGCAAAAAGAATTCTTCATACTAGCGATATTCGCATCATTATTAATGGTTGCTGCAGTTTCAATTCCCCCTTATTTCTATAATGCGTCTATCCAAGAAACACTTTGGATCTTAAGCCTATCTCAAGCGGCTTATATTGTTTTAACTATATTTAAATACTTTCAATACTCGAAAAAAGCTGATGCTCGCTAAAATATCAAATCAATACAAGAACAAAATAAAGATGAAAGTATTGAATAATACTTCGTCCGAAATGATCTATTGCTATAAACAAGATGGGATGTTTTTGGTTGGAACACATGTTGGGAGTTCAACCATTTTTTTTGGTGGTATCAGAGTTGGGAATGAAACGATATTAAAGCAGTATCTGGAGTTATTGTGCAACTGCAACAAATTAGCGAAGTAATGAAAGTTACAATTGTCGGACTTCCAATGTTTGCAAAACGCATAGCCGATTATTTATCTGCTTACGACACTAAAAATTCATACAAGAATCTCGATACATATTACAGTAAAGTCGACAAGGTTAAGGCAGCGTTGCGCATTCCTCAATCGGATTGTGTTTTTTCTATCAACGGAACTATACTGCCGAGTAAAGCTTTTGACTTGGCTTTGAAAAAGAAGGTTCCGGTAATTATGAACTGGGTTGGAACAGATGTTTTGAATGCAATTGAAGACTACAAGTCTGGTAATTATAGAAAAGAATATATTTCAGATGTTATACATTACTGTGTGTCTAGTTGGCTTCAGGAAGAATTAAAAGAAATTGGAATTAACGCAGAAGTTGTAAGTTTTGTGGCCTTTGAAGAATCATTTGAATTGAAGAAAGCTTCGTCTGAAAATTTCACGATTTTATCATATATTCCTGAATCACGCGCTGATTTCTATGGAATTGATTCGTTTATAGGCTTGGCCAAAAAATTTCCGCACATTAATTTTATAATTGCCGGTTCTGAAGCCAGAGAATACCAACCGCTTCCTTCAAATCTAAAGGCATTGGGCTGGGTAAAGGACATGGGGAAGCAGTACGATAAATCACACGTCACTGTTCGTTTTCCTGATCACGATGGACTTTCTAACTTTGTTCTAGAGTCCCTTGCTAGAGGCAAGAAGGTGTTGTATAAATATCCCTTCAATTATTGTGAACACTGTTTTGATGATGCTGAATTGGAAAAATCTGTTCAGACATTGTATGACGAGTTTAAGGAGGGGAAATCACTAATAAATAAAGATGGAGCTGACTTCATCGAATCCAATTTTAATTCAGAACGTATTTTAAGCGAGCTAGTTGAAAGGTTTAAACTATTGAAAGATCGAAAATAAAACTGAAATATTGATTATAGCTTTTGCTTTCCCGCCAAACAAGCGAGTTGGAGCATTGCGCGTAAATTACTGGCACAAGGAGTTGTCAGGAGCATTCAATTGTAACACAACCGTAATAACTGCAGAAACTGGTGCGACTGGGGAGAACATTCACGTTGTTCCTATAGTTGGAACTTCATTTATCAATCGATTTATCAAAGATGATGGCGTGGTTTGGAGGAAAAACATTCAAATGTATCTGTACAAGAATGACATTCCACAACCTGATCTCGTTATAATCACGGGTGGGCCTTTCATGCATTTTTCCTTGGCAAAATGGTTTAAAAACATCTACAAATCAAAAGTGATCCTCGATTACAGAGATCCTTTCGCAATCAATCCGGCTTTTGAGAATTCGAATTTGAAAGTGAGGATTAAATTGTTTTTTGAAAAGCGTTTTAACAAACACGCACATGCTTTGGTTACTGTAAATGACTATTGTGGGCAACTCGTTTGTCGTTTTGATGAAAAGCCAAACGCGATTGTTCAAAATGGATACGATGAAACGGTTCAACCCGAATTGAAAAATGTTGAATTGAAAAATCCATCCTTTTCGTATACGGGTAAATTTTACTTCGATTCAGCGCCGATTATAAATGCAATGGAGGAAATGAAATTGCATTTTCACTGTGCAGGCCCTGATGAGATTGCGGCAACGGAATTTATTCATCCAAATGGATTTGTGGAATATTCGGAAGCTGTTCAATTAATCGCTGATCACGATGTTGCAATCATTCAAACGTATGGAGAAGATTTCCAATCGACGACCAAAATTTTCGATTACATTCGCTGCAAAAGAGCAATTCTGATTGTTTCGAATAAGCATATAGAACGAGGAAGTATTCACGAAGAATTGAAAGGATATCCAAATGTATTTTGGGCAGAGAATACGAAAGAATCGATCATCGATGCTGTCGGAAGAGTCCAACAAACAACGTATTCTGAGCCAGACAAAGAATTCCATTTGAAGTATTCGAGAAAATACCAGATGCAGAAATTAGTAGCGCTCATTCAAAAGATTTTGAAATGAAATCGATTCTAACACTCATAAAATACGGAGCATTTTTTTATTGCCTAGTCAGCGTTCTAAACGCACTGGTTCAGCCGCCCGCTTATGAATTGAATATCGACAATTACCTTTTCGTTTTTGGGCTTGCTCATTTGGCCTTAATCACTTTTAAGAAGAAAGAATACACGATTTTAATTCTTGCGTTCGGCTTGTTTTTCGGGTGGACACTCATTGTTGATTTTGCGAAACATGGAATGGACATGAAAAGCAATGTTCCGTACCTGCTTTACTTCTTAAAATGGCCCGTGATCTTAGTCACGTTGCTTGATACATCCAAATCGAGTAAATGGATCGAGCACTATCCAAAAGCAATCGACGCTGTATTTTTAACCTTACTTGGAATCAATTTGTTCATGCTTCTAAATATTGGCGGGATGGGCGAATCAGCCCAATTGTTGTACGCGCCCAAAGCCTACACGAACTTTATTTATTACAATGAATTCGGAACTTTTCGATTGTCAGGAACGCAAATGAGTCCAAATGACAATGCCATTCTGTTTTGTTGTTTTTATATCTATTATTTGAGCTTCCGACCGAAAGCGTGGCATTACCTTTTGTTGGCATTGGGAATTATTATATTGACGCAGTCAAGAACGATTTTCTTAATGACTTTGGCCGTTTCCGCTTTTGCTGCGGTCAAACACCTGAATGTGTTCAAGAGTAAAAAACAGCTGCTTGTCTTTTTATTTGGTGGATTGTTGATCGGCGTTACTATCATATTCTCATTTTCGAACTTGAGAAGTATGTTTACAGGAGATGCGTTCGTTTCATCATCGTTTATGCAACGTGTTTCAAATTTGTCCAATGCTTTGGAATCGGATGGGTTGACCTTGGTGATTGGAAATGGAGTAATCAAAAACCCGTTGTTGGAGATCGGCGCTTATATTGATTCAGAGATTATCGCTGTTTTATTGCAATACGGATTCGTTGGCATCTTACTTTGGATCGTTTTATTGATCGCAATCAATATTCAATTCACATTCAAAAGCGTTCAAGGATTCTATTGGTTCTTAATTACCATTTTGATTTTGGGAACATCGGTGACGAATTACGCGTTCCTTCACGGAAGCATTGGAGTGGTTCTCACTCTGTTTTTTGGGCTGTCTTACGCAGGTTCAAGAGAAATTGAATCAAAGACCCAAGAAAAAGTCCAATAAGTATATACTTGAATAGTGTGAGAAAAGTCTTGCTAGACGTGCATTTAGAACTCACATAACTCACATTATAGCCTTCACTTAATTCGTTGAGTTGTTTTTTCAATTCTGAAACAGGAATGCATCTGTCTGAATAAATCTTAAGTTCGTGTCGCTTGATATTTGATTGTGTTAACGTGTCAGCGTATGATGACGTTGCATTTCTATAGAAGATCTTATCTTCTTTAATTAGCGTGTCGGCGCTTAAATGATCAGGCAGTTCAGTACCCATTTCAAATTCATAAACCAGCCAATTGGTTGCTTCTGGTGATTCAGTTAAATAGAGAATTACGCCCGCCAAGAACCCGAAAATTAATCCAGCAAGAACAAACGCTCGCGATTTTAAATGATTCCTCTTCATTGGAGCTGAAATATATTAAATTTGTTTCTATAAATGACGGCCAACAAACGAATATTATTCCTCGCTGATATTAATTCCGTTCACACAGAACGTTGGGTTAAGAATCTAATTCATAGAGGATATGAAATCGGTCTGTTTTCCTTGAGTGAAAAGAAAACCACTTGGATTGATCATTTGTCCTGCGAATACCATTGC
>JAWUWJ010000144.1:0-19345 GCA_034111925.1 Crocinitomicaceae bacterium | reverse complement strand
TCAAATTGAGAGCATGGAGAGAAAAGAGCATTGGGAGAAAATTTACTCGGAAAAAGAACTTTCTGAAGTTAGTTGGTACCAACCAACACCTGAAACATCGATTCAATTGATTGATGAAAATAGTTCAAAAGACGATGCAATCATTGATATTGGAGGAGGCGACAGCTACTTGGTCGACCATCTTTTAAAAATGGGATACACAAATATTACGGTTTTAGATATTTCTGCAAACGCAATTGAACGTGCGAAGGAACGACTCGGAGATCAAGCGAGCTTTGTCACATGGATTGTTTCTGATGTTACTGAATTTCAGCCGACAGCGCAGTACGACATCTGGCACGACCGTGCAGCTTTTCATTTTCTAAGAGATGAAATTGACATCATGTGTTACAAGAACTCTGTAAACAAAGGCTTGAGCGCAAATGGTAAGGTTATCATTGGAACATTTTCAGAATCAGGTCCTTTAAAATGCAGTGGAATTGAGATTCAACAATATGATGAAACAAGCTTCAAATCTACTTTTGAAGGATTGTTCAATCTGAAGCAAGTCATCAATTCAGATCACTCTACTCCTTTCGATACGGTTCAGAATTTTAACTTCGGGTTGTTCGAGCGATAGAAATAAAACTGCGTTCGAATCTATCAAGTCGCATTTCATAAAATCAAAAAAGTCCGATCATCCATCACTTGGACAATCGGACTTTCGAATAATCGAACATTCGAGTAACCGACCTACTCTATTGCAATATGATTTTGAACAAATACGTTCTGTTCTCTTGATTTACTTTTAAGAAATAAACGCCTTCGCTTTCGTTTCCAATGTTGATTTGCAACTCTTGCGCATAAATATCATTTCCTTCTTTTACCAAACGTCCATCCAAACTTGTGATTTCATAGTCAAAAGCAGATTCACCGTTTTCAAACACAATATTAATCTCTCCTTGTGATGGATTCGGATAAACTGAGATGTTACTTGCATTAAACTCTTCAAGTCCTACTCCCATTACAGTCACACATGCTGACGTATCCGTACAGCCTGCGAATGTAACTATAACAGCGTAGGTTCCATTTGTTGTTGCTGTAAAGCTCTGATCTGTCTCCGTAGGGATTGCCTCGTTATTATTGTCACAATCAATCCATTGGTAAGTCGCTCCAGCCTGACTTGCAGTTAACATCGGGTCTGTACTCGCGATGCCTATGTTAACTGCCGTAAGCGTTAAGTTAACTGTCACTGTACTATCACACCCTTGACCATTCGTTATTACTTCAACTCCGGTTAAGTTGTTTTGATCGTATATTTCACCATTTACAACAACCGTTTCACCTGGGCAAATAGCATCCGTTACAGAACTTGACAATCCTGGAAGTGGTGGCATCACATATCCTGTTACCGTGAACTCTTGTGTAAAGACATCAACATCTGCACAAGTGTATCCCATATCAATGGCAGCTTGCCGAACTGCAATTGCAGCATCCTCTTGACTTGTTGAACTTCCAGTCATTCCCAATCCTTCTAAAAAGGCTTTGTCTACCTTTTCTCTTCCGATAATATCATAAATTCGCATCAATGTAGTGGCCCAAATTTGACCATCTGTATGAATTTGTCCTGTTAATCCACCTGGATACAATGCTGAATAGTCCGTGATTCGTCCATTCCAAAATGGATTGTGACCATCCCAAGTAAACATCCAATTGTATTCTGGATCTGCTGGTGCCCATAGTCCTAAGTCTCTTGAGTAAGAAGTAGCCCAATAATCTCCAGAACCTTCACTCAAGCCATTAACTTGTGAAAGATTCCCAGCAGTTAACCAATCGTGAATACCATGTCCTAATTCGTGCAGAACAACATCTGCATCTTCAGCATCATCAACTCCACCTTCTCCAAAAGAAATTTGTCCAGAACCTCCCAAGTAATGAGAGTTATCCGCACCATTCAACCCACTTGGATCGTATTTTACTCCTCCTGAATATTGAAAAGGCATCAGTGGAATATTCAACGTATCATTAATGTAACGCATACTTCCGTCGACGTGATAGTAGCAGTTTACAGCTTCAAAAGCATCATCATCTCGTGAAAAATTGAAGTTGCTTGAGGCTTGCGAAAAAAGTCCATTATTCGGCGATTCGAAATCTACGATCTCAGCATAAGGTCCAACAAGTTCATATATAGAACCTGTAAAGTTGATATCCAGTAAAGTAACTGTACTCATTGCTGCGTCAAACGTAGCATTCGAAGCGTCATTATTATCTACATAAGGACCGGCATATTGAGCCTGATCTTGAGAAAGTGGATCTGGTCTAAAAACCGTTCCTGTTCCATTAGCAGGAGGTGGAACTGAACAAATAGAATTGCTATGGTCTGAATGATTACATGCTTTATTTGCAGCTCTGATAACTTCACCAGTGCTTGCATTCACTAATACTTCCCAACTTCCCAACGGAAAATCTGGTTCAAGAACAACCTTGTAAATCAAAACGGTATTTTCTTGCCTTGGATAAATGTTAAGATCTGTTCCTATCAAATTAGCGTTTCCAGTCACTCCAATTTCACTTTTAGCCAAGTTTAACGCTTGAGCTTCAGTAATTGTTGGAGTCGTGTTAATCTCTTGTACAGAAACGTCAAGTGTGTTACTTACGTGCGTTACTTTATTGTTTGGAGATATATGCACCACGATTTCAGACAAATAAACTGGCAATCCTTTGCTGTGTTGACGCAATCGAACTGTAGAACCTGACAATCCAGTTCGGCTCGAATACGCTACTAAATCTGAAAGCTGAGTTACTTTAAGAACTTCTTTGTTATTATTGATCCAATCAAGGGCCATTTCCTCTGGGGTAGTTCCTTGCACAGCATCATTTAAACTAGCAAACAAAAGAGGTGTATTGTTTTTCACGCTTAATTTAACGCCGTCCTTTTTATAAAAGGGGATTTCATCATTCGGATAAGAGTTTCCAGAGTTTTTATTCTCTTGAGAATTTCCCGTAAATGAAATTGCGAGCACCAGAATAGATGCGGATAGAGTTTTAACAGTCATAAGAAATAGCTTTAGTCCAATAAAAGAAAGACAATTCTAAGAGTATTCCTAATTCTCAGAACAACTATCTCATTCATTGTGGCAATGCTATAATGGATTGGAAGCCTTATTCAGAGTTGGGAAGATCACAAACTAATGTGCGTTGAATTTACCGATCCGTCAATGTATTTAGATGCATTTGCATTGAATTCTGCCGTACTCTCTGAAGTCAAGAAACTTACCGTACCGTTCTTTGAACATTTAGAATCAATCCAAGGATGACGCAAAAGGTAATCAGCGAGGCTATCAGAGACGATATTCCCTTGGGCAACAACATGAACACCATCTGGCACCAAAGACTCTATATATCCCTTTAAAACGGGATAATGCGTACAGCCCAATACAATTGTATCAATGTGCTTATTCATGGCCATTAAAGCTTCAACATCTTTTCGAATGAATTCTTTTCCCGCTTCTGATAAATGCTCGTTGCTTTCTATCAATGTAACCCATAATGGACAAGCGTGTTGAAACACTTTACATTGCGGTGAAAACTTCTTTATTTCAATGGGGTAAGAATCCGAAGCGATTGTGCCGGGAGTTGCTAATATGCCAATCGTGTTCGTTTTCGAAAATTGGCCAATAATTTCAGCACTCGGTCGAATTACGCCAAGAACACGTTTGTTTGGGTCTATAGTCGGCAGGTCGTTTTGTTGTATTGTTCGAAGCGCTTTGGCCGATGCGGTGTTACAGGCTAGAATCACCAATTCACATCCGCGATCAAACAATTCATTTACAGCTTGAAGTGTAAATTCATAAACGACATCGAACGAACGTGTACCATAAGGCGCTCTAGCATTATCGCCTAAATACAAGTAATCGTATTCTGGCAATCGCTCGCGAAAGTCTGAAAGGATGGTTAGTCCGCCATATCCAGAGTCAAAAACACCTATAGGTCCCATGCTACCAAAGCTAAATAAAAACCCCGATCTGTCCAAAGACAAATCGGGGTTAAAAAATATTTTAAAAAAATCTAGTTAGACGCTCCGTCAGCTCCTGCTTCTTTAGCATCCAATTCCAACAATACTTTAATTACTTCAGTCGTAATGTCTTGACCACCTCCTGAATAAATAGCAGCAGTTGCATCGATCACGTATGCCAATTTCATTTGTATAGCAACCATATCTACCGCTCTTTTGATACGGTCTTGCAATGGTGCATTCAAATCATTTGATGTTTGAACTAAGAAATCTTTTAACGATTGGTTCGTAGATTCAATACGTTCTTGGAATTCCATCAATTTCTTTTCTTCATACTCTCTTTGAGAACGAATTAAATCCGGTGCTTTTGCTTGATATGCTTCAGCTGCTGTTTGCAACTCAATTTGCATTTCATTCAATTCTTCATATGCATCTTTTTCAAATTTAGCATATTGCGCTAACGCCACTTTCGCTGATGGCAAAGTGTCCCATAATACTTGAGACTTCACGTGTGCAATTTTAGTTTGAGAGATTGCAGTTCCTCCCAATCCTACTAATACGACTAATAATAATACTACTTTTTTCATTCTTTCTTTTTTTAAATAGAATTGAATCAAAATTTCCTTTAATTCAATTCTGGAGATTACTCCTTCTGGTTTATTAAGTTATAATGGAGCTTCACTCCTGTTTAATTTCTTAAGCTTGGTTTAATTTAATTTAATTCCCAATTCCTTAAGTACTAAATTGCTTATGTCTAGTTTTGGATCTCCATAGATCAAATTACTTTGATTCGCCTTATCAAATACCATTACGTATTTCTTTTGGCCTGCTATCTTTTCCATTGCTTCATAAACACGATCTTGGATCGGCTTAATTAAAGATTGACGTTTTTGGAAATAATCACCTGCCACACCAAAACGCGTTTTTTGCATTTGCATCGCTTCAGTTTCTAGTTTGTCTATTTCTTCTTGTCGTTTTTTCTTCTCTTCAGATGGAAGTAAAACTTCTTCTCTTGCAAAATTGTCTTTCTTCAATTTCAAAACATCATATCGTTTCTCAATTTCTTTCGTCCAACGGTCTGCAAGTTTGTCCAACTTTTCCTTCGCATCTTTATACTCGGCCATCTCATTCAAAATGAAATCCGAATCAATATAAGCGTACTTCTGACTAAAGGCAAACCCTGTGCCAAAAATCAATACTAGAGCCAAAACAAGTGTTTTCATAATTCAACTTTTTTCTGCCGAACGGCGAAAATAATACATTTATTGTATATCTGTATATTATAATTCGCCTAGATTCATACCAATTGTGAAATTCAACTTGGTATAATATCCCTTCGTATCTATTTGATTATTAAATCCTCCTTCGATAGTATCGAATCCAGTTGACCATGAATCAAGCTTATCAAAGCCCCATCCGTAATCCAATCCAAGCATTCCGAACATTGGAAGGAATACTCTAATTCCTACACCTGCTGCTCGTTTAACATTTAATGGATTGAAGTCTCTAAACGTCGGGAATGTGTTTCCAGCTTCAGCAAATCCAAGAACATAGAATGTCGCCGAAGGATTCAATGAAATCGGATACCTCAACTCCAACGTGTACTTCGCAATCAATGGATCACCTCCATCAGAGTTCAAACCTCCTGTTCCGTCTTCGTATCCTCTAAGCGCAATAATTTCTTGACCACCAATTTGATTCACCCCTGTCAATCCACTTCCACCTAAATGGAAACGCTCGAATGGTGTTAAACCTTTATCGTAGTTGTATGCTCCTTGGAATCCGAATCCAATTCTAGGCATCAAGACCAATTTTTTGTCTGGCGTCAATGGGAAGTACCATTCTCCAGTCAATTTGAATTTGTAATACTCTAATGTTTTGAAACGCTCTTCATTTGATAATGTAGAGTAATCATCAACACCATCCCACAATGAATACGGCAAGGTCGCCTTCGCTGTAAACTTAATGTTTGAACCTCCTTGAGGGTAAATTGGTGAACTCACAGAGTTTCTTTGAAGAACATATCTGAATGCAAAATCATTTGCCGTTCCATCTGTGAACAATCCAAATCGAGTATCATTCTTAACGAAATACTGTTGAAGGCTTAATTCGTAATAAGCTTGGAACCAATCATCCGGGAATTTCTTTCTACGTCCCAAACCAATGTTAACACCTGCCAAACGCAGACCACTAAATTGTTCGTTTGTTGGAGCAAATCCGTTTCCTAATAATGTCCAGTTGGCACCAAAAGTAAGTGAGTTCGGTTTCTTACCTCCTAACCATGGTTCAGTAAAGGAGAAGTTGTACCCTCTATAGAATTTACCATTCGTTTGAATACGCAATGAAACACGTTGTCCATCTCCACCAGGAAGCGGTGTCCAAGCTCCTTTTTTGAAAATATTCTTCGTACTAAAGTTGTTGAATGTCAATCCAAGTGTTCCAATGATTCGACCTCTCCCGTCCAATCCTGTCCCACCATATCCACCAGACAATTCAATTTGATCGGAAGATTTCTCTTCAACCACGTACTCAATATCTACTGTTCCATCTTGTGGATTTGGAATTGGATTTACTTGAAAAGCTTGCTCGTTGAAATAACCCAATTGAGCCAATTCTCTTTGCGTTCTGATAATGTCATTTCTATTGAATAAATCACCAGGCTTCGTTCTAATCTCTCTACGAATTACGTAATCATTCGTTTTCGTATTCCCTTTAATGATTACACGTTTAACTCGTGCTTCTTTTCCTTCGATAATTCGCATCTGATAATTGATGTGATGCGCCTCAACATTTGTTTCTACAGGAATAACTTGGAAGAATAAATAACCTCTATCCATGTACAATGATGAAACATCGCGTCCATCTTCACTCATAAACAAACGCATTTCCAACAGCTGTTTGTTGTAGAGGTCTCCCTTTTTAACACCTAAAACCGTATCAAGGAAAGACGATCTGAATTTTGTATTCCCAATCCATTCAATATCTCCAAAGTAGTATTTCTCTCCTTCGTCAATTGTGATCTTAATGTGTAGGTTTTTGCTATCGGCTAAATAAACCGTGTCCATTTTAATCTCAGCATCCCGCAAACCGACTTTGGTGAATTTCTCCATCATTGCCAATTTGTCCTTCTTAAAAGTACTTTCGAAGTATTTAGATCTTTTGAAGAATCTCCAAAAGGCTTTTTGTTTCGTGTCTTTCATTGCTGAACGCAATTTCCACGTTTTAACAGATTCGTTTCCTTCAAACACCAACTCGCCAATCTTTACCTTTTCACCTTTGATAACATTAATTACAAAGATTTCAGAATTGTTCATTAAGCTATCCTGAACTCGGTTAATGTTGACTTTAACAGAATAATGTCCTTTGTCTCTGAAATACCCTTTAATCTTCGATTTTGTTGCAAAAACTAAGTTTTCAGTGATTGTTTTTCCTGAGAACAACGTAATTTCTTCTCTAATTTTATCAGCATCACGTTTGTTAATTCCAACAAATCTGAATCGAGAAAGTTTCGGTCTCGGCGCAACTTTGATCGTCATGTAAATAACTCCCGCGATTTCCTTTGTCGCCATAATTTCGACATCAGAGAAAATACCTTCTTTCCATAAATTCTTAATTGCTTTTGAGATTGCTTCACCTGGAAGAGTAATTGTTTGCCCTGATCGAAGTCCAGCCAACAATTTAATTGCGTTGTGGTCGTAGTTATCAGCTCCTTCAACACGGATAGGTCCTATCTCGTATTTTCCTGGGCGCATGTAATCTATATCCAGACCCATAACGTCAACCTCATCAAGTACTGGATCCATAGGAACTACTGGATCGGCAACTGGAAGTGGCCCAGAATCAACTGAAGTAGAATCATCTTGCGCTTTTACAACAGTCGTAATCGACAGAAGTAGTGTGCAAATGAGTAGTAATTTAAAGGTCAATTTCATATTTTATTTTTCTAATTGCGCTGAAACCATTCCAAATCTTCTTTCTCTGGATTGATAATCGAGCACAGCCGTATATAAATCTTCTTTTTTAAAGTCAGGCCACAATACTTCAGTAAAATGGAACTCTGCATAAGCAATCTGCCAAAGTAAAAAGTTACTCACTCGATGCTCTCCACTTGTTCGAATAAGCAGTTCAGGATCTGGAGTACCTTTTGTCGTTAGGTTAGCAGAAATTGTTTCTTTATTAATATCGTGCAATTCAAGAGCTCCGTTTGAAACGTCTTTTGCTATTTTCTTTGCTGCTTCAACAATTTCCCATTGAGCGCTATAATTCAGGGCTAAAATTAAATTAACTCCTGTATTCGTTTTTGTTTGTTCGTAAGCTGCGGCCAATTCATCTTGACAACCTTGTGGAAGACCAGCTGTATCGCCAATTGTTGAAACAATTACATTGCTTTCATCCAACTCTTCAACTTCATTACTGATCGTATGCACCAATAAATCCATCAAACCATCCACTTCTTCTTGAGGTCGGTCCCAATTCTCTGTAGAAAATGCATACAACGTAAGGTACTCGACATTCATTTCCTGAGCAGCTTTAAGCGCTTCACGAACAGATTCCACGCCAATATTGTGGCCAAACAGTCGCTCTTCGCCCTGCTTCTGCGCCCAACGGCCATTCCCATCCATTATGATAGCAATGTGTTTTGGTGTGTTATTTAAATCTATTTGTTCTAAAATACCCATGTGTTCTAGTATAATCAACGAAAATAGTGAAACTATCGTATAAGTCACTAATAATAGACGTTCTACTTAACTTAGTTTAACAAAAGAACCAAAAAAAAAGGGAGCTCAAACAATGAGCTCCCTTTCAAATATTCTCTAATGCAAGTTATTCTGCTAGAACGATTACTTTGTTGTTCTGCATTTCAATAACTCCACCTTTAATCGCAATGCGAATAACCTTGTTATTTGAACCATCGACCGCGATTTTATCGTTCGCGTTTTCTGCATCAAATGCATTCGTAAGGTCAACTTTTACATCACCTCTAGCCAACGCAGCAATTACTGGTGCGTGATTATTCAAAACTTGAAACGAACCATCGAACCCAGGGAACTGAACTGCGTCAGCTTCGCCTACGAAAATCTCTGCTTCTGGTGTGATAATTTCTAATTGCATCTTTATCGCTTTTTAGTATTCAATTAAGCGTTTTCAGCTAACATTTTCTCTCCAGCTTCGATTACATCCTCGATTCCACCTTTAAGGTTGAATGCTGCTTCTGGATACTGATCGTATTTACCGTCAAGAATTTCAGTAAACGCTTTGATTGTATCAACGATATCAACCAATACACCTTTCAAACCAGTAAATTGCTCAGCAACGTGGAATGGTTGAGAAAGGAAACGTTGAACTCTTCTTGCTCTGTGTACGACTAATTTATCTTCTTCAGACAATTCATCCATTCCTAGAATGGCGATAATATCTTGAAGCTCTTTGTATCGTTGAAGTGTAATTTTAACTCTTTGTGCACAATCGTAATGCTCAGCACCTACGATATCTCTTGTAAGGATACGAGAAGTAGAATCCAATGGATCAACCGCTGGATAGATACCTAACTCAGCAATCTTACGAGACAATACTGTTGTTGCATCCAAGTGAGCAAATGTATTCGCTGGTGCAGGATCCGTTAAATCATCTGCTGGCACGTATACCGCTTGCACAGATGTAATAGAACCATTTTTTGTTGAAGTAATACGCTCTTGCATCGCTCCCATCTCAGTTGCCAATGTTGGTTGGTAACCTACGGCAGACGGCATACGACCAAGAAGTGCAGACACCTCAGATCCAGCTT
This sequence comes from Crocinitomicaceae bacterium, assembly GCA_034111925.1. Taxonomy (GTDB): domain Bacteria; phylum Bacteroidota; class Bacteroidia; order Flavobacteriales_D; family Crocinitomicaceae; genus UBA4466. The sequence continues at coordinate 9,566 of JAWUWJ010000144.1, read as the reverse complement.
GTGTGAAACGGAAAATGTTATCAACGAAGAAAAGAATATCTTTCCCTTGTCCGTCACCTTCACCATCACGGTAATATTCAGCCATTGTTAATCCTGACAATGCAACACGTGCACGTGCTCCAGGAGGCTCATTCATTTGACCGAAAACAAATGTTGCTTTCGATTCTTTCATTTCGTTTAAATCAACCTTCGATAAATCCCATCCTCCACTTTCCATAGATTCCATGAATGCATCTCCGTACTTGATAATTCCAGACTCCAACATCTCACGAAGTAAATCGTTACCCTCACGAGTTCGCTCACCAACTCCTGCAAACACAGATAAACCACCGTGTCCTTTTGCGATATTGTTAATCAACTCTTGAATCAATACAGTTTTACCAACTCCGGCTCCACCGAACAAACCAATCTTACCACCTTTTGCGTATGGCTCAATCAAGTCAATTACTTTAATTCCTGTAAACAACACTTCTGTTGCTGTAGAAAGGTCTTCGAATCTTGGTGCATCTCTGTGAATTGGCATCCCGTTAGAGTTGTCAATTTGTTGAATTCCATCAATAGCTTCTCCAACAACGTTGAATACACGCCCTTTAATTTCATCACCAATTGGCATTTTGATTGCCGAACCAGTTGAAGTTACATCCATACCTCTAGTGAAACCATCCGTTGAATCCATAGAAATGGTTCTAACTGAATTTTCACCAACGTGAGATTGAACTTCAAGAACTACTCTTGTTCCGTTGTCTTTAACAACCACCAAAGCATCAAAAATGTTTGGAAGCTCTACTCCTCTTTCGAAGTTTACGTCAACTACAGGACCAATTACCTGTGAAACCTTACCTTTAATATCCGACATTCTAGTGTCTTTTAATTGAATTAATTTCCTATCCGATCTTCCGGAATTCGGGTGCAAATATAGTGCTTTTCTGCCAAAAAAAAAAGTAGTGGGGATTTTATTTTAGCAAAAGCAATTTTAATTACCACGCAGATTTATTGTGGCCCAAACGCAATTTTTAATCGACAGAGATTTAGTCGGCTTTGATGTTCTTTCGAATCAAATATTTAACAGGAAAGTAGGAGAACAAAATACTCAAAAGGGACACAAGAGAAAAGATCATTATCCCATCTGTTACAGAGAATGCAATTGGAAACGCTTCCCCATTCGAATTGGGCATTTCAATCAAGTGAAAATACCATTGCGAGAAACAAACTACATAGCCCAACAGCAATCCTATAAAGATGCCTTTTCCGGAAATGAGAAGCCCTTCAATGAAAAATATTCTAAAAACAAATTTTCGAGAAGCCCCGAACCCTGTCATTGTCTGAACATTTGATAACTTCTCTACGAACAACATTGTTAGAGAAGCGACCAAATTAAAGGCAGCAAGAACAAAAATGAAAAGAAGAATAATCATCACAATCACTCTTTCGGTCTTACTAGTCATATAAATGAGTTCGTTCTTTTCAAAATTGGTTTTCACGACAAAGTCCTTTCCTACCTCTTTTTGAATCAGTATTTTCAGATCTTCATTCGAAACACCTTCCTTTGCATCTATATAAATTGCTGAAATTTGATTCTCGTACTCGAGCAGCTCTTTTCCAAGATCCAATGGAACGATAAAACTCTCATCATTGACTTCCCTATTGAAAGTCATACTTCCAGCAATTTTTATAACGCTATCATTGAACGGACTTCTACCTGGTCGCAATCGAATGTTTGATTTTGGCACGTAGCAGGTGATACTTTCACTTCCTATCAACTTTGGAATTTGTCCATCAAGTTTCGACAGCAATCCTACACCAATAATTCCAGCTGGTCCATCCCCCATATGCAAATTGGGTTCACCATCGTACATGTGCTTTTTCATATTGGTGATCTTCAAGAAATTTGGATCAACACCAATCATTTTTGCATGCACCCACTTTTTCTCATTTTTGAGAATCACTGTTTCTTCAACGGCACGCGTGACATTTGAAACACCTTCAATTTTTCGGATTTTTTTTAGATCGACTCTGTTTTCATCGAATGATTTCCCTTTTACAATTCGCACGGTTAAGTCAGTATCGAATTCTGAATAAAGACCTTCAATCATGGATTCTATTCCATTAAAAGCAGACAAAAGAATAACAAGAGCAGCAGTTGTAGTTGCAATTCCAACGACAGAAATCCGTGTAATCAAATTAATTACATTTTTCTTCCGCTTGGTAGAAAGATATCTTCGCGCTATAAAATAAGGAACGTTAATCTTTTACTTTTTTAAAAGTTCATTAATCTCGTTCGCGTAATCAAGGGAATCATCAATGAAAAATTTAAGATCTGGAATATGTCTCATATTTTTCAACCGTCTTCCAATCTCTCCTCTAATTTTAGAAGAGTTCGCGGAAATGTTCTGAATAACCTCCTCCTTTGGAGGGCCTGCAAAAACGCTGCAATAACAACGCGCTAAAGATAAATCAGGAGTAATTCTCACTACTGTCGCGGAAACCATTGCTCCTAAACAGATTTCTCTAGCGTTTCTTTGAAAAACAGAGGATAATTCCTCTTGAATCACTTTCTCGATTCGACTTTGTCTAATTGTACTCATAAGTGCAAAAGTAAGAGAAAAAGCGCAGCTTTTAATAGGGAACTGAAAAGTGACCCTCCTCACATCGATTGGCTAGAACAATTATCAAAATTCTTTCCGAACAATATATAATATGTAGGAATGCTAAGAAGTTTATAAATCAATATATCTTTGTAGCCGAATGAAAGACATTTTAGAAATTTTCAGATATACCTTCAGGTATCGTGGATTGGCACTGTTAGTCATCGTGTCGAATCTATTCTATGTCATCTTCAACTTAGTTTCCTTAGCTTTATTTGTTCCTTTTCTTCAAGTTATATTTCAAGATGAAAAGACAACTAAGGTTTTGGTTGAGCCTATTCATAATGGCGGATTTCTAAATTCTTTTAAATATATCGGTGAATACTATCAGTATTACATGCAGACAAGTGCTCAATCCGATCCGAAAGGCGCTTTGTTTTTTGTTTGTGTGACTGTGGCAATCAGCTTCCTATTAAAGAACATCTCTCGCTATCTGGCAATATGGTTCCAATCGCAATTGAGAATGGCCGTTGTTCGTGATGTCCGCGATAAACTATTCGAAAAAGCATTGAGATTGCCTTTGTCGCATTATACGGATGAAAGTAAAGGGGATTTGATGGCGCGTATGCAAAATGATGTTCTTGAAATCGAAATTGCTGTGATTTCAACGCTCGAGTTGTTCTTCAGAGAACCAATCGCGATTACGATTACACTCTCTCTATTGTTCTATTGGAGCACAGAATTGACTTTGTTTGCACTTATATTATTACCTGTTACGGCGTTAATTATAGCGGTTATTGGAAAGAGCTTGAAACGAACTGCACGCCAAGAGAAAGAGCAAATGGGTGTTTTATTTTCTGCAATGGACGAAGGTTTGGGTGGAATCCGAATCATTAAAGCGTTCAATGCTATTCCTCAAGTACTTAAATCATTCAAAAGGGAAAACCTCAAACATCAAAAATTAGTAACGAAGGCATTTCGCAAGCGGGATTTATCCTCACCATTGAATGAAATCATCGGGTCAATGGTAATGATTGCAATCGTCTGGTACGGAGGGCTCTTGGCTCTTGATAGCCAGCACACAGGTTTCTCTGGAGCAACATTCATTGGATTTATTATTGTCTTCTCACAATTAATGAGGCCTATATCAGCTGTTTCGCAATCCATTTCAAACCTGAACAAAGCCAGTGCGTCTCAAGAACGTATCAATGAGATTCTAAATGCCGACGAGAAAATTTACGAGAGTCAAAATCCAATTGCTTTAAGCGATATCAATACGTCGATTGAATACAAAAATGTATTTTTCAAATACGGCGATGAATATGTTCTAAAGGATGTTTCGTTTTCTATTCCAAAAGGAAAAACAATCGCCTTGGTTGGAGAGTCCGGAAGCGGCAAATCTACTCTTGCAGATCTTCTCCCCCGATTCTATGATGTTCATGAAGGTGGAATCTTTTTCGACGACATCAATATTAAAGAGACTTCCATTTTTGATTTAAGACACCATATTGGAATTGTTTCGCAAGAATCCATTTTGTTTAATACATCCGTGAAAGAAAACATTGCGTTCGGAATGCCTGAAGCAAAAGACGAAGACATCATGCGAGCAGCCAAAATAGCGAACGCTCATAATTTCATTTCTGAACTTGAATCTGGATACGATACAAATATTGGTGAACGCGGAAACAAACTTTCTGGAGGTCAGAAACAAAGAGTCAGCATTGCTCGGGCAATTCTCAAAAATCCGTCAATATTGATTTTAGATGAAGCAACTTCAGCTTTAGACACGGAATCTGAAAAATTGGTTCAAGAAGCATTAGAAAACCTTATGGAAAACAGAACGAGCTTGGTAATTGCCCACAGACTCAGCACCATTAAAAAAGCAGATGAAATCATTGTTCTTTCGAAGGGAGAAATTAAAGAACGCGGCAATCATGAAGAACTTATGGCGAAAGGTGGGATTTACCACAAGCTTTCTTCTCTCCAGGGAATCAACGTTTAAACGTTAAATAGTCTTCTGGATTAACTGGTGTTTGATTGTACCAAAGCTCGAAGTGAAGATGTGGTCCATCTGTATTTTCTCCAGTATTCCCAACAATCGCAATCGGATCTCCGAGCTGAATTTTAGCTCCCATTTTCTTCAAAGTCTTTTTATTGTGCTTATAAACGGACATGTATTCATTCCCGTGATCAACGATAAGTATATAGCCATCCTTTCTCGTATAACCTGAGTAGATTACCGTTCCAGATAAACACGCTTTAACGGTATGGTCCTTTTCAGTTACCACATCAATTCCAGGGTGCGATTTTTTATTAAATTTTTGACTCACAATCCCTTTAACTGGGCTTTTAAAATAAGGGATCGCGGCACCATGATCAACTGTGGTGCGCATATCGTCCTTCACTTTTTTGGAAAGTTCCTTTTCGTAATCAGAAGGAGACGCATCTACTTTACCATAATCCACTTCCGTAACTTGTTGTAACGAATCTAAGTTACTGCTGACTGGCACTTCACCAATTAACACGCGCTTTATTGCAGCGATATATTTTTCTTGCGTATGAAGCTGATCCTTTAACCCTTCTATTTCTTCCGTTTGCTTTTCCAAAGTCTTCCTTTCAATTGTAACATCCCCTTTTTCTGTATAACTAGAAAAAACACTTCCAAATGAAAACAATACCAGCACAGAAAATGCCGTTAAAAAAACAAGAAACAGGCTTAAAACTCTAATCCTCGTACTCGTAAAACTCCACACCTCGACAAACGAAGACGGGTTTATAGCCGAAAACTTGATGCTTTTTTTAGATTTATTATATAGATTTTTAAAGAAACTCATTGTTTACAAAACTGAATAAAATCGGGTGATCAACCAAATAAATCGGCTTGACTTTCGTTAAGAATATATAATAAGTCATATTTTGGCTTAAAATTTGTTCCTTCAGTAGCAAACGTTTTCACTTCTTCTACGTCTAATTAAGTATATATGAGACAAACATTGACATTACTTCTTGCGTTACTGCCCTTAATTTCTTTTGGGCAATTAACCACGAGTACTGCTCAATCCCCAAACGCACTAGTTCAAAACGTACTTTTAGGATCCGGTGTTACAGTTTCAAATATTTCATTTAATGGTGTTCCAGTAACAATTGGAAGTTTCGATGCTTCCAACACAAACCTCGGAATTGATGAGGGAATTATAATGACAACAGGAACTGTTCAAAACGTTCCTGGTCAAGGGCCGCATGGCCCCAATAACAATAACGATGCTGGTCGAGACAACTCTGCTCCTGGCTACCCTCTTCTTTCCTCTTTGATAGGCGGTGGAACAGCAACGTTTGACGCAGCAATTTTAGAGTTTGATTTCGTACCCTACTCTGATTCTGTTCAGTTCAATTATGTTTTTGGTTCTGAAGAATACCCAGAATTCGTCGGGTCAACATTTAATGATGCGTTTGCATTCTTTATTACTGGACCTGGAATTGCAGGACTTCAAAATATAGCACAAATACCAGGTGGTGGCGGACCAGTAACGATTAACAATGTTCACTTAGCAGAAACCAATACCTTCGGCACATTTCCCGCCTCGAACAGCGCGTACTATGTAAACAATAACAACGGTGCAACAATTCAGTATGATGGTTTTACAGAAGTACTAACGGCAGAATCTGCTGTTCAATGTGGGGAAACGTATCACCTTATAATTTGTATTGCTGATGCAGGAGACGGTCTGTATGATTCAGGGATTTTTCTTGAAGCAAACAGCCTTTCATCTAAAACACCTGTTGAAATTAACTATCTCCTCTCACAAGAACTTTATGGTTCTCCTGACATTATGGGCGAAGGCTGCGTAACTACTACGATTACCTTAGACAGAGAACCAGAAGTGTCTGCAAATGCGTTAACAATTCCAATCAATGTTTTAGGAACTGCAACTGAAGGTATCGATTATTCCAACATCCCAAATTCCATAACATTCGCAGCTGGCGCTACCCAAGCTCAATTTGATTTTGATGCATTTCAAGATTTTGTTTTTGAAGGACAAGAGACAATTATTCTTGAATTCTTAATTATGGATCCTTGCGGAAATATTGTTCCAATTGTTGTTGAGCTTTTCATTGTAGACGATCCGCTTTCAGTCGAAATTATTGGCAATGTAATGCTGTGTCCTGGTGAACCCGTAACACTTTCGGCAACTACTCTGGGCGGAGCCCCTCCTTATACTTATCTTTGGAGTACGGGGGAAACAACTCCAACAATTACAGTAATACCAGGTGTAACGACAGACTATACGGTAACAGTTACTGAATCTTGTTTGAATGCAACGGAATCAAATACATTTCAAGTTGTAGTTCCCGTCTTTCCTCCTTTAATTTTAAATCATACTCCAGACATTACTGAAATCTGCCCATACATACCTGCTTTACTTGAAGCAGGTGCAATAGGCGGTTCTGGCAATTACACTTATCAATGGTCATCCAGTTTTAATACAAATCTTGGAACGGGATCGTCGATTAATGTAGTACCATCAACAACGACAACATATACAGTAACTGTAACTGACAATTGTGGCAATTCTACAACGGAAACTATATTGTATACAATAACAAGTCCGCCGTTGGTTTTAACAATGAGTCCAGATCTTGAGATTTGCCCTTTTGATTCAGTATTCATCTCTGTAGTTGCAGTTGGTGGATACGGTGAGCATTATTTCGTTTGGACACATAGCGGAGAAACGACAGATGGTGTTTGGGTTGCTCCTGGATCAACAACACTGTATGAAGTTAGTGTATCGGATGAATGTCAAACATTTACAGTAGAGGGTACAATGACGGTGACAGTTATTGCACCAACAGCGGATTTCACAACTTCAAGCACGACATTCTTTAATGACTTCCCAATTACATTCCTTAATCTATCCGAGGATGCAGTTGACTACGAGTGGTATTTTGGTGATGGAAACACAGACACATTTGTTCATCCAACCAACACTTACGACGAACCGGGTATGTACTTCATTACTCTAATCGCTACTGATGAAAAGGGATGTACAGATTCGATTGTTAAACCAATCAACATCGAGGAAGAATGGTACGTTTATATTCCAAATACTTTTACTCCAGATGGAGACAGAAACAATAACGACTTCAGAGCAAGCACAGTCGGTGTTCGATCTTTGAATGTTGGAATTTATAACAGATGGGGAGAACTTATATTCACTTCCCCAGAGCTTAACTTTATTTGGGATGGAACCTATCAAGGGCAATATGTGCCAGACGGGACATACACATACAGTATCGGCTTTATAACAAACTCTGGTCGAGACAAGAAAATTCGCGGACACGTCAACGTGCTTCGATAATTGAATTTCGTAGATAAAGGAATTTAGAATCCTTTACCCAACTTATTTCACAAACACCTTTATCATACGTTAGAACGCACTCAAATTTTGAGGAATCGATAGAACGCAAAGGAAAAGTTGATTCCTGAATTTTAAACGTTTTTGATTTAGGCGATGCATTTGACAAAATCGTAAACGAACTTTCATTGCCTTCATAGATCACTTTACCTGATACTACATAATTTGAATTGCCCGCACTATATTGAATAGAATCCAATTCGAACGGACCATTCATTTCAATTTCAGAATTTTCAATTCCAAAACCAGAACATATTATAGCATGTTCAATATCGTTTTGACAAGAAACAAATAAGGTTAAACAACAAATAAAGAAATAGGACTTCAATTAAAGAGACTTCGTTCTACCTCCATCAACAGGAATATTGATCCCATTAATGTATGATGCTCTTGGCGAAGCTAAAAATGCAATTGCTTCAGCAACTTCATTTGGTTCTGCAATTCTTTGCATGGGAGACATTTCTGCCATAGCTCCAAGAACTTCTTCAACCGTTTGATTTGTCTTGCCGGCTTTCACTTCAGCAATACTATTCAAGCGACCTGTATTCGTTGCTCCCGGAAGAACATTATTGACGGTAATATTGAATTGACCCAACTCATTCGCCAACGTCTTACTCCAATTTGCAACTGCTCCTCTTATAGTATTGGAAACACCCAAGCCATTTAAAGGTTGCTTTACACTTGTAGAAATAACATTAATGATCTTTCCTTCTCCATTCACCTTCATTCCAGGAACCAATCCCTGAACAAGAATGTGATTGCATATTAAATGTTGATTGAATGTGTTGACAAATTCCGACACATCTGCGTCAATAATAAGCCCGCCCTTTGGTCCGCCAGTGTTGTTCACCAAAATATGAGGCTTGTTTCCGGCAGCGACAAAAGATTCAATTGCTGTCTTTAAACCATCAGGATTAGAAAAATCAGCTACTAAATAATCATGCATTTGTCCATTTGAAGCGTCTAACTCGGACAGTGCCACTTGCAATTTCTCCTCATTTCTAGCAACCAAAGTGATTTTAGCCCCACGTTTCGCCATTAACTTGGCGGATTCTAAACCAATACCTTGAGTACTTCCACAAACAACGGCATGCTTATTTAATAATTCCATTCTTTAATTTTTCCTCTAAATTAATCCAATCCACGATAATTCATGATCAATCTTGCTTAGAAATAGATTTTAATCCAATATTTCTCCTCCTAGAAAAAGATAAATATATCATTCAAAAAGCCTTGTTTTGGGCATTTCCAGAAGGAATCTCTTTGTGAATTGTTCTATTTCAAACGAATTAACCACATATATTTCAATTCCTAACACTTTTAAATGAGGTGCAGTTGGTGGGTAAAACTATAAGTCATACCTTTACGCCAGTTTTAACTATTAATTATAACCTATTTTATGAAACATTTTACGCTACTTGCGGTTCTTTGCCTTTTTGCCTGGCAGGGAAATGCGCAGATTTTAAATCAGGCTGCCACTTGGCCAAACGCCACGTGGTCAATAAGTGGTACGTATAGTGCCGCTGACCTTTTGGCCAATCCAACAACAACGGATGCTAATTTTAGC
>JAWUWJ010000143.1:0-28222 GCA_034111925.1 Crocinitomicaceae bacterium | reverse complement strand
CGACGCAATCAAAATGATTTTGGAGGAAAGCAATTTTTCAGATAAAAAGGCGAGAATTAACACAAAGGTTACTGCAATGCTTCAATGTAATTTAGCAGAACTCCTTGTTTGGCAAGGGGAATACGACAAAGCAGACGCAACGGTGAACATCGCTAAAAACAGCGGTGAAGGAAAAGCAAAAAGACATTGTAACGGTGCTACTAATTTTTACGCTGATCAACGCAAACGTTGGAACGCACATTATTAGATTACAATTAAACCCACATAAAAAAAGCCTCATCTCGGAATCGAGATGAGGCTTTTTGGCTTATTAAAACGGATCGATTGATCATTTTAGTACAAGTCTTTTAAGAAACTTCTTACGTCTTAAAATTTGATTGAATTGTATTAAGTTTAGGATGTGATATAACTCTGATTATGTAGGTAAAACTTCCCTTTTTGACATATTATGTACTACTTTTAAGTGCGTATATGCAAGTTATACACAATGATGCTGAAAATTCGATTAACATTTTGCCTTTTAAGTATTACGTTAGTGGCATTCGCTGATGAACCGCCAAGCTGGACAAATTATAAAGTAGTATCAAAAAATGGTGATTATTTTGCTTGGGTTCAAAGCTCAAATGAAGATAGTCTGAAAAAGCCGTGGGAATGCGATTGGACGCTGACTGTTTATAATAAAATAGAAAATGATAGTGTACAGATTTGGAAATCCAAATACGCTCCCAACGGTTACAAAAGTGGGAAAATATCCGATGATGGTCAGTTCTTTGCAGAAGTCGACAAGTGGTTTAATGAATATGATATCATCACTATTTACAACAAAACAGGACCCATTTGTATTTTTAGTGGAAAAGAATTAAATATTCCAAAAACTGAATTATTGGAGACTAGATCACATCATATATGGATGAAATATTATTTTTTTATTGATGATGGTAAAAGCCTAGAGATAGTCACTTTTTTTGGCAAACGACATGTAATAGATCTGATGAATTGCAACCGTGTGGTAAACTTAATTGGTGAATAATGTGTATAAAAGCACCTACATGCTCCATGCGGGGCTTACGCTTCGAGAGATCACTTATGTGTTAACAAATCTATTACTATCTTCGAAAGACAAACCCTAGTTAAAAGCCCGTACGGTGCATAGCCGCCAGCCGTTATCACCAATACCCCACTCCCGACAAACAGAACACAAAAAAACCCTTACCTCTAGGAGATAAGGGTTAGTGAAACTTTAACTATTCTTTACTTCTTAAATTTCAATTTATATCCTAGAGAGAATGAAATGTCGTGTGTATACATCTCGTAATCAATATTCTCTAATGAGTAAGCTCCCAAGTTATAATTGGCTTCAAAATAGAATCCTTTGTACTCTGCCCCAGCGCCTAAAACAAGACCACCTGTAAGACGTTCGTCAATGTCTCCCCCATCGACTTTTTCACTAAACTCATAAATTCCATTGTCTCCATTTGAAGATGTGTATTCACTTCGCTCTGAGTATTTAGCTCCTGTCATAAAGCCGACATAGAATCCTGTTCTAGCATAAACTCTTACGTCTCCTGTAAGAATTGCTGTGTTCAAAACAATAGGAAGATCGAGATAATTCATTTTATAGTTTACCGTACTTATTTCTCTGGAATTATCCGAACCATTCACAAATGAATACTCATACTCCATTTTATACCCTCTGGTTTGGAGTTTAAGTCCCGTCTCCAAAGACAACCGATCTCCAAGTTTGAATTCATACCCAATTGCTGCGTTATAACCATTGACATTCTTGTTCTTATAAGAATTCGTATAGGTAGCCCCATTGTATGTCTCTGTTGATGAACCATCTGACAAACCTTCCATTTTTAATGTTGACGTTGTAAATCCGCCGTTAAAGTTTAAAGATTGGCCGAATGATGCTGTTCCAATTAAAGTGAAGGCTGCTAGTACCATTATTCTTAATGTGCTTTTCATAATATTGACTTTTAGTTTTCGTATTTTCTATACGTCAAACTTACGTCGGTTTAAGTCCATCACATTACTTGATTGCGCAATGCTGAATTATTTGTTTGCGTTTTGCACAAGTATGACTTTGTAAGAAGCAAAAGAATGTGGTCATAACATCAGTAACCGTTGCACAACCCCATCAAAAACAAAGAAGAGTCTATTCAACTAGAGGTTAGGACAGAAATCAGCTAGGGCTTTAGCAGGTGCGTTCCTTACATTAAATGAAACATAGCTCATCGCACTATTCATGGGTTTAAATGTTTTATTTGAAATTGTTCTATACGTCAATACCTGAAATTCCAGACTTCAGACTCATATCTCTGTAATCATAGATACAGTTCATGAATGATTCGAAACAATAAGGTTTGATGCGTATGGCAAATGTTAAACCCATAAAAAAGGCCTCATCTCGGAATCGAGATGAGGCCTTTTGACTTACTAAAGCTAAACTACTGTACTTATGTTACAACTCGCTTGTTGCCTGTTTATCAGTTGTTAATTTGAGCTTTATAACATTGTTCGCCCATTTCACATAGCCAATTCAACCGTTCATCTTAAACTCTCAAAAAAGACGAATCCATGAATTAACTTAGACAAATGTAAAGGGCTTTTACGTTTCAAAATTGGAGAAATGTAAACCCTCAAGATTATTAAACTATTTGATGGGACTAACAGAGAAAAAATCAGCGGCGGAGTTGTCTACTTTCATTGAAAGTTATTGGTGCTATGATGCCAAGGGAATAACTGATTTGGTTCTTTTCCCTGATGGCACATTCAACATTCTCTTTGCGTTTCACCCTTTCAAATTGAGGGGTGCGAACCGAACGTTCAAGCCTGGTGTTTACTTGATTCCTGTTTCATCAATTCCCATTACAATAAGTTCTGGAAATGCGCTTTACGGTATTCGTTTCAAGGCATTTTCATTGTTGAACATCATGGGGAAAAGCGCTTCTCAACTCACACTGCTGAACGATCTTGAGTCTTTCAAAACGAGGTGTCCATCACTTAACCATATTCAAAGTAAAATCGATCAAGAGCAAAACATCGATGAAATAACTGTCGTGCTAGAAAACATCGCTTTCGAGTTGTTGAGTAAAGAGATGAATGTAAACCTAGAATTGCGAGATAAAGTGAATTACATTCTAGATAGCAAAGGACAAATCCGAGTGGATGAAATGGCGAAAGAGTTTGGCGTTTCTCGACAAGCACTTCACAAGAATTTCAAGAAAAATCTTCTCATTACACCAAAGGAACTCGCGGCAATTTGGCAACTCAATCACTTTTTCACGTTGGCAGGTGAAAGCGAAGATTCGCTCACAGGGCTGGCTCTTGACGCTGGCTATTACGACCAAGCACATTTTACGAATAGCTTTAAAATGAAGTTTGGCGTTTCACCAAAACAGTTCATTAAGCAAAATGGTGGAATGTTCGATTTTGCAAAAGATAGAATGTCGAAACGGTTTAGTAATTATTATGACCCGGAAGTTTGATTGGATTTTAGATCGCCTTCGGCTTTTAGAATTTAGAATTTAGAAGGAGGAATGTCTAATATCTAAATTCTAAGATCCAAAAGAGAGCTTGCGACCGATCCAAAAAGGAGTTTACGACTGATTCAAAACCTTATCTTTACATTATGAGCCATTCTCCAGCACCAGAATATTACAATCAATCATCCGAACGACTAACGTTTAGAGCTTTCGAACAAGAGGATATTTTAAGATGGGAGCCCTTTTTTCACGACAATCCTTCATTGGAATACTTGGGCGCTAAGATGCTTGAACACCTTTCCCCTTTGGAAAAATCGGCGAATTGGATTGAGCGTCAAATGGAACGTCAAAAGTACAAGTCCTTTGGTCAATTGGCAGCTCTCGATACAGAAACGGGTGAATTTATAGGCGTTGGAGGTGTGATTTTTCGTGAGCTTGATGCTGGAAACGAATATGAAATCACGTATTCGCTTTTACAAGAGCATTGGGGAAAAGGACTTGGAACAGAACTTGCCAATCACTTCCGAGATTATTTGAAAAACGTTGTTGGCCTTGATTCTGTAATTTCTATCATTCACGTTGAAAACGAAGCTTCGATCAATGTGGCTAGGAAAAACGGCATGGTTCTCGAATCGGAATTTGAGTTTATGGAAATGCCTGTTGCGATTTACAGGGCTAGGTTCTAAAACCAAAAAACCCTGGACCACCAAACGCGACCGAGGGTTTCCTTATAACATCCTTGAACCTATAACTTAATCGTCAATCTCGTCATGATATTCGTTCCTGCTTGAGGGTAATAAAAATTTTCAGTGATTCTTTGTCCGCCCAAAATATATCCAAAAGTGTATCCATTGTTTTCATACAAATGGTTGAAAGCATTGTTCACTTGAACTCCAAGTGTGATTTCTCTAAACAACACCTCTTTCAATGTATATGAAACTTGGAAATTCGTAAAGTAATACTGATCTATTTTCCGCGACTCACTTGAAGTATTGTCCAAATACTGATCGCTTACATACTTCGATGATACTCCAACAACAAGTCCAGCAATAGGCTCATAATTCAAACCAAGTGCCGCAACTAAGTTCGGTGAAAAGGCCAAGTCTGTATTGGTATGGTCCGTCTCAACTATAGTAGCTGGCCAAGTGTCATAGTCTAAGTCGTACTCTGTGAACGACTTGATCTTATTTTGACTGTATGTTGCGTTTCCAGTAACACTCAAGTTTTTCAAAATCATGTATCCAACTTCAACTTCCGCTCCTGCTCTGTAACTCTTATCAACGTTTGTTCTTGTGCTACCACCAACGTCATTGAGTTGACCTGTAAGAACCAATTGATTCTTGTAATTCATGAAATAACCGTTCACGTTTGCCATCAACTTGCGCCCTTTGTAGCGGTAACCGGCTTCAACATTCAATAACTCTTCATGTTCTGGTCGATTTTCAGGAGTGTTTTCTCTAAAATCAGAACGAACAGGCTCTCTATTCGCAATTGCAACAGAAGCGTAAACGTTGTTTCGATTGTTGAAATCGTACATCACACCGGCTTTTGGATTAAAGAAGTTATACGTCGCCGATTGCGTTATGTCTTCCAATTCGCCATTGACCTCATCTATACCTAAATATTGATAATTGATGTAGCGAAACTGGAAATCAGCATAATACGTAAATTTATTGCGCTTGTACGTTCCTTTCAAATAAGACTGAATCTCGCTCTTGACACCGTCGTTGTCGTAATAGTTATCTCTAATCTCCCCGTTTGATGCATATTCCGCCCAAATAACTTCACCAAAGTGCGCTCCCAAATATTGATTGGCTCCACCTCCGAGGGTAATATCGAATCCTTTGTTTTTGTAATTCAAAGCGTAAATTCCACCGTAGAAATGATTGTCCAACCATCTTCTTCGAATGAAATCGCCTGAATTAACTGTATCAAGTAAAAACAGAGGTGGAGCTGAAACGGCTAAGATTATAGGATCTAAACCGTACGTAGAGAAGTCATCATCCGCTCTGAATTGCTCGAAATAACCTCTTCCTCTCGTATAGTGTCCTTTCACTTTCAATGTTAATTTTTCCGTTAGAAAATGAGAAAAATGCAATTGATAGTGATCTTGCTGGTAATTGTCCACTTCATTTTCATAGGTGTAAGCGTTGTATCTTCTTCCTGAACTTTTCAAGCTTTCCAAATCGGCATCAGAAACTCCATTTCTATCTGCATACGCTTGAATTTCATTCTGATCTCCATTCACTGCAGACTCTGGAACTCCATTCCAAGCTTGATACGTTCGTTCTTGTCCACTGAAAATGTTTGCTGTTAAAGTTGATTTCTTTCCAATCCACGATGCAGCAAGATAAAACGATTTAAGATCTGAAGTCGCCCGATCAATGTAGCCGTCAGAAGCAATTTTAGACAAACGAGCATCGACAGTAAATTTATCGTTGATCAATCCTGTTCCCGCTTTAACAGTGTGTCTCCACGTATTGAACGACCCGAATCCGTTGTCAATTACGCCGTATGCTTTTTTATTCGTCTTATTCGTGTTGACGTTGATACTTGCGCCAAAAGCCGAAGCTCCATTGGCCGATGTTCCCACTCCACGCTGGATTTGAATTCCATCCGCAGACGAAGAGAAATCAGGCATGTTCACCCAAAAAACGCCGTGCGATTCAGAATCATTCAATGGAATCCCATTCACAGTAACGTTCGTTCTTGTTGGGTCCACACCTCGAATTCGAATTCCAGTATACCCAACCCCAGCTCCAGCGTCAGACGTAACAACAGCTGAAGGTGTGAACCTCAAAAGCATCGGAAGATCTTGTCCAAAATTTGATTTTTCGATGTCCTCGGTCTTCAATTCCGTGTATGTTGTTGGTGTTTTGAAATTAACAGGCTGGTAAACCACCATTTCCATGATTTCCTGTGGAGCATACTTAAGAGTGAAATTCATTTTGCTTCCACCGGCTGCAACTATCACCTCTCTTTCAGCAGGTTCAAATCCCAGTATACTCACCTTAACTCTGATCATTCCAACTTGAAGCTTGGTCAATTCATAGAAACCATCTTCATTGGAAATTGTTCTTAAAAAGGATTCTTGCACTTCAATTTTGGCGCCAATAACGGGCTGTCCAGTTTCGTCAGTTACTCTTCCTTCTAATTTAGTTTGTGAAAATGTGGCTAGCGGAATAAACAGCAAACCACAAATCATAGATACTAGTCTTGTTTTCATTTTAAAAAATGTTTAACAAGAACAAGGGGCTAATCCTTTGTGTAATTAATAATTAGCTAATTGGTCATCATTTCCCTTCGCAGGCATTATCCTGAGCAGGTCCATGGGTATAATCTCAGCCACTGATTTCTCAGCAGCACCCCTTAGAGACGCCGCAAAGTTACATGGATTATTTAAAGTTGATCTATTGCTTGAATACTTTTTTTCAATCTTCCTTCCAGAGCACCATTCACGATAATGAAATCTTTTTTGAATGCATTGAGCACAGAGATGTACTTCTCAAACAAAATATGGCGGTCATCTGGATTTTCACGAAGGGGATCAGCTTCCCACGGAATATCGGGGGCACATAAAACGTGTAGGTCGAAATGGTTTTCGCTCACCAACTCGTTTATATACGTTGAGGCGAAACCGTACTTGTGCTCAGACCAAATCTTAAGCACAACGAAATCCGTATCTACAATGTTGATTCGGCTTTTTTCTGTAGAGAATATTTGCAAGTTTTCTTCATGGCCTTCAGCGATGTCGTCTAAATCGCCTTGTGTATATTCATAATCGGGCCCATTTTCCTCCAGAAACTCTCGCGCATATTCTGGAATCACCGCAACATCATAATGCGATGCCAATGCATTTGCAAGTGTTGTTTTACCGCTTGATTCAGGTCCAGTAATTGCAATTTTCATAGTTCCTGTTGAAGTTTGAGTTGCTTGCGCCAAGATAAATATCCAAACAAGGCCAAAACGGTAAATATCACCATTTGCAGCCCCAATAATTCATAGCCGCGGCCTGAATAGAGGTACACTGAAAAAATGTCAATGACAATCCAATACAGCCAATTCTCTAGCACACGACGTGTTACCATAAAGGTAGCTGCCAAACTAAAAACGGTCGTAAACGCGTCAATATATGGGGCTTTTTGACCTGTATATGTATCGAACAGCCATCCCAAAACGAAGGCAGCAATACCGCTAATTATAAGGTTTGCTAAATGTTGCCCGGTTGTCCAACGGTGGATTTTTTTGCCTTTGCTTTTTGAACTGTTCCAGGAAACCCAACCGACAATTGCCATAACTACGTAAAACAATTGAAGAATACTTTCCAAGTAAAGTTCGCCTGTAAAACACAGATAAACAAAAAGAACAGAGGAAATAAAGGCAAACGTCCAACATGAAATATGCCGCATTGCGGCGAGGATCACGTATAAAATACCCGTAACGAATGCGAGCCATTCCCAAATTGAGGTAGCTACAATCCCGTCCCAAAGGGAATCGAAAAATGTCATTACGATTTCGGTACGGTTACCTTAACGGAAACTTTGTTTTTTTCACGGCCCTTCTTTACTTCGATATTAAAATCAGAAGAGTAAATTGTTGTTTCGAAGACCATATTTTCACCTTCCTCTTTCAAAGTAAAGCTTACTTCTTTGGTAACATCTTTAATCGTTAATGTACCATTGGCTTTGTAATCATCGCCATCTTTTGTGATAGAGCTGCTCGTGAAACTCATTGTTGGATACTTTGCAGAATTAAAGTATTCCTCCGATTGTAAATGCTTATTTCGCATTTTGTTTCCGGTATCGATAGCGCCAACTAGTGCCGAGCCTCTAACCACAGAACTTCCCAACTTCATTGGGTTAATAGCAATACTTGCAGAAATTCCAGTTATCGTTCCTTTCGTGTTATCAGATTCAAATACGAATGAAACAGATGCGGTCTCTGTGTTTAATTTTACGTCTTGACTCAGTCCTAAAATAGGGATCAAAAGCATCAATGTGAAAATCGTTTTTTTCATGGAGTGTTATTTAGTTTGATAGTTCAAACCTATTCAATTATCCAGCCAAAAAAAAATAAATTATTGTTTCTCCAAATAAACCCTTAGTTTTGACGTTCTTACATGTTATACAACCAGAACATTATGAAATTTATTCTCTCCCTCGCAGTAATTTCAATGTCTTTCCTTTCTTCGGCAAGCACAGAATTAACTCTTGATTTTCAAAATTCCTCTTCAATAGAAACCGTTTTATATCCTGGAGGACCAGGAAAGAAAGGGAAAAAAGGAAAGCGTACCAACAAGAAAAGAAAGCGTAAATGTGCGAAGTGGAGCCGTAAAGGTTACGCTGGATAGTCCACCTATTTTATTTCGTGAATATTACAATAATGGCATTTTTTTGCTGTCCTTCTTTTAACGTTTTTTGTTTAGCTAGATAGACAATTTTTAACCGCAGAAGAAAAAGCCCAGCTTTTGAAGACAAATGTTAACGCAGGTACACAAGAAGGCGCTACATGACCATCGTATAGTCGCAAGATTCACATAAATGTGTCTCACCATGGTTTGAAGCAATCTTAATAGAACCTTTTTAGGAACTATTGATACCGATTTCCTGTACAGTTACTCCGTTCGTCTTCAAAAGTCTGGTTTTTATTAATCGAAGATTAAATTGCGCCGAAATCAAACACTTCCCCGTGCTCTTTGCGCCTCTGCGGTTAGAAAATAAACTGTCGCCTTCAAATAATCTTTTCCTCTGAAGTAAACCAAATAATCACCATCAATTTAATTACTTTTAGTCCTATATAATTTTTCTATGGCGAAAGTAAAATCAGCTTTTTATTGTCAAAATTGTGGCCACGATACTCCAAAATGGTTGGGGAAGTGTCCATCATGCAGTGAATGGAATACGTTCGTTGAAGAACTTGTTCAAAAGCAGGTTCCTCAAGTTGTTGCCTTTTCTCGATCTGGAGAAAGTGCAAAACCTCAGCCACTAGAAGAAATTGAGCAAAAAGAACATCCAAGAATTGTTCTTAACGACAAGGAGCTAAACCGTGTTTTAGGAGGTGGTTTGGTTCATGGTTCTTTGATTTTATTTGGTGGTGAACCGGGAATTGGTAAGTCAACGCTTATTCTTCAATTGGCGGTTACAATGCCAAATTTAAAGGTGCTGTATGTATCTGGAGAAGAGAGCGATCAGCAAATTAAAATGCGTTCTGAAAGAATTGGCGTAACGAATAAAGATTGCTTCATTCTTACCGAAACGAACGTTCAAAATATATTTAAGCAAGCAGAAGAAGTACAACCTGAAATATTGGTCATCGACTCAATTCAGACCTTGTATTCATCAGATATAGAAAGTTCACCGGGAAGTATTTCTCAAGTCCGAGAATGTACGGCGCAACTGCTTCGTTATGCAAAACAAAGTAATGTTCCCGTATTCTTAATTGGTCATATCACAAAAGAAGGTTCACTCGCTGGACCTAAGGTTTTGGAGCATATGGTTGATGCCGTTTTACAGTTTGAAGGCGACAGAAATCACGTTTATAGACTTTTAAGATCAATCAAAAATAGATTTGGAAGCACCAACGAACTTGGGATCTACGAAATGCTAGGTACTGGTTTGAGAGAAGTCGCCAACCCATCCGAAATCTTAATAAGCAATTCCGACAGCTCGTTGAGTGGAGTTTCTATAGCCGCTACAATAGAAGGAACACGACCAATGCTCATAGAAGTGCAAGCTCTTGTGAGCACGGCTGCATATGGTACACCTCAGCGCTCATCAACTGGTTTTGATAGCAAACGCCTGAATATGTTACTTGCGGTTATGGAAAAACGCTGCGGCTTCAAACTGGGCGCGAAAGATGTTTTCCTAAACATCGCGGGAGGAATTAAAGTTGACGATCCAGCGATTGATTTGGCGGTTGTGGCTGCTGTTCTATCTTCAAACGCTGATATTCCAATACCAAAGAAAGTTGCATTGTCGGCGGAAGTTGGTTTGTCTGGAGAAGTTAGACCTGTGAACAGAGCGGATCAACGCATCCATGAGGCGGAAAAATTGGGCTTCGAGAAAATCATCATTTCAAAGTACAACAAGGGGATTGATCAAAAGAACTTTAAAATTGAGCTCGTTCAATGTGGAACAATGGTAGAAGTTGTCAAGGCACTTTTTGCATAACATCACCGTTCAACTGTAGTTCTAATTCCAAAAACCAGTTCATGTTCTCAACAAATAGACTTCACGTAAGGCCATTGATCCATTCAGACTCCGATGAATTCTTCGATATGATGTCGAACCCAAACGTTATGAATCCTGTCCCTCAGAAAGTAAAAAACCGAGAGGAAAGCGATACCAATTTACAGGAGTTAATTCAAGATCCAAAAGAGAAAACGATTTGGGCGGTTTGCGAAAAGGGAGATAATGAACTGATTGGCCTTTGTGCACTGCTTGTAAATAACGAAGGGGAAGATGAAATCGGATACCGCTTAAGGGAACAATATTGGAGACAAGGCTACGGAACGGAAATCGCCGCAGGCCTGATCGACTATTGTTTTAATGAATTGAAATTTAGTTTGTTGACCGCAGACGTGAATACCGAGAATGTGCCTTCTGTGAAGATCTTGGAAAAATTCATGAAACCTGTTCGTGAGTTTTACAATGAAAACGATCAGTGCACGGATCGGCGGTATAAAGTGACAAATGAGGATTATAGTCGCTCTGAATAAACGACATAATAGTAGCGTTTCTGCTTATAGATTGCGTTAACATTTTGATTTCCAATATTATTGCATTATTCTTCCAAAAAAAGTGGTTCTCATTCCTTTTCTGTCTTTTATCGTTTTTAGTTAAATTCTCGATGCGTAGAGTTTACACCTGTACAACAGGTACTTATACCTTTTTTAACTTCTCCATAACTATACCGATATAGAGGATTAAATTCGATAAATTTTCAAAAAAAAGATTACGTATTGTTTGCAATTAAATTCAGGCAGATTAGCTTAATAATTAGAGCAATTGTACTCTTTCATTTCTTGTGTTGTGTATCTAGATTTACTTCTCATGAAACGGAGTACGCTGAAAATCCGACACATAGAGTAGGCAAAATCTAATTTAACCACTATGAAAAAAGGTGACCTTTTAAACAAGGGTGAATTTGTCGTTCAAGCAGAACGTACACATTTTCACCACATGCTTGCAAAGAATTTGAACTATTTTGGGAACATTCCAGAAAGCGATTTCGAGCCAAATTTTAAACTCATTTCAGACACACGTTATGAGGAATTAACTTGTGTTGGGTACAATCCAGATACGCAAGACATGGAGGCTACTTTTTCAATTAAACTCCCTTATGGATATTCGGGAAACTTATGTACAAACGGATCTTTTGAAAATATTCGTTTCTACATGGATTTCCACGATGGTGCGGGATTTATTGATCAAGGTAGCGTTCGTGTTAATGTACACGACATACCCGTATCAAAGGATTGTAATGGAGATCCAACGAGTCCATTAAGCTACGTTGCGACCTTGAAAAAAGAGTCTGGGAAGTATGTAAATTGTAACAAGCCAGTACTGCCCACTTTGAGAGCAATCATGTCTTGGGGACAAATGCCTCCTGCTAATTCTCCAAATTGGAGACCAGTTTGGGGTAATATCCTGAATTGCGATGTGCAATTAAAACCAACTTGGATTAAACCTTTCCCAATTGAGAATCCATTCCCGATTGATTTTCAAGTCGATTTGTCGAACTATTTAAACCTTGCGGCAAACTCTCCGAACTTAACATCAAGTGAAATTTCAGAAATCTCTGGTGTTAACCCTTCAATTTTCGTTTCTAAAGGATCGTCAGAAGATCTTGAAGGCTTTATCAAGGATTCGAGACAATTAAAAATTCCGGAATCACGGTTTGCCTATAAAACGGTTAAAAAGATGATTCAATATCCAACTTCAGAAATTACGATGCTTCAAAAATCAATTTTGTCGAACGCGGACATTGATTTTAATAATTTAATTGGAGACTATTCAATTGCTCTGCCTAAAGATGATTCTAAGGCCAATGTTGATTTCGAAGAATTGGAATGCGTCGGTTTGGATTACAACACGGAAAGCTTGGTTGCAACCCTACAGGTTAAAATGAACGCTGGTTACGGAGGTACTTTGTGTGACAACGGAAGTAACGAGTACGTTTCATTTTGGATTGACTGGGAAGACGATTGTGAATGGAAATACCTCAACACAGTTAAGCTGAGCGTGCATGACATTAAAATGAAAGGCGATGCTTTATGTTACAGTGTTTCGCTTCCATTGGATGCTACGTATTTCAGAAAATTGTGCAAGAACCCTAACATTGTAAAAATTAGAAGTGTACTGTCTTGGAATCATCCTCCGTCAACGACAGATCCTGACAAATTGGAATTTTTTGGGAACAGAGTAGATGCCCACATTCAAATTAAACCAGGCAGTCCTTTAACTCCTGGTGATGTGATTCCATTATTCAACATTATCGGCGGAATAGACGTTGCCCATGTAAATGATTCTACAGGATTGACTACACCGGGATCGTTCTTCGCATTTAACGGAACAAACGTTCCAACTGGAGCTCCATTCGGAGGTATCGTTGTTATTAACGGCCCAACATTCCCAGGTTACCGTTACAAAATAAAAGTAACAAACTTGGTAAATGGTTCATCGTATTACCTCAGTAATTCATTCAACACTGTTGGTTGGTTGCCATATGCTCCATGGGTGCAATATACAACGCAATCAGTTGATGTAGATGGATATTATCCATTCTTAGATCCTGATAAAAACACCTTAAATGTGTTGGCTCGTTTTACACCTGGAACTGAAGATAAATTACGCGTTGATCTTGAAGTTGATACTGTTGCTGGTGTGTTCACCCAAACAATTCAAATGGACAATACGAGACCAAGCATTAAACTTGAAGTTGATGACAATGGTGATTGTACACATTTCAAAAAAGGAGATACCATTACTGGTCACTTCTATGCAAATGACAAGCACATTAGACGTTGGAGACTTAACAATACTTGGACGGGTGCTAAAACTGGGACTATTAATACTCCTGGTTTACCTGGTACTCCATTTAGTATTGTCACAACAGCCGCTTCCTACCCATGCGGAGCGATTAGCTTATGGGCAGAAGACAAAACAATTGTAAATAGTCAATCTGTAGGCTTCGAAACTTGGAGCTCTTACAATATCTGTTTGCAAGATGCATAAGTAGAAATACATTATAAAGGTTGCTGGATTAATTCTGGCAACCTTTATTAATTTAAGTTCAATGAATGAAATTGAAAAATACTTTATACTCGTCATTGTAGTATGGAGGCTAACTCACCTAATCAGTGCGGAAGATGGTCCATTTGATCTCATCTATAAATTACGAAAACTTGCGGGCGATTCTTTCTTCGGAAAACTGATGGATTGCTTCTATTGTTTGAGCATTTGGATTGGTCTTGGGTGTGCTTTTTTTGCTGCTTGGAATAATCCTATTGAAGTAGTCATTTTAACCTTGTATTATTCTGGAGCATCATTAATCTTGGAAAAATTAACCAATAAAAAATTTGAATAAATATGTGCAATTGCAATAACAAACGGGCGAGTATTTCATCACCAAATAACAAACCTAGAAAAGGAGAAGTTCAGATAAAACTCATGGGCACATCTAACATGACATTGCATGGAAACGTGACAGGCAGAATGTACGTTTTTAATAAAACGAATTGTATCTATTGGGTAGATGAACGTGATGGACAAAGCATGAAGGACATTGCGGGTCTGCAGTTAATTTATTGAGGCCTTTCCTTTGAATATGACAAGCAAAGCTCTCCATCTATTATTCCCCTGGAGTATGAAGCGTCCTTAATTCAACCATTAAATAGTTGGTTAGATTTCTATTCAATAATTTTCCTATTGTCTTCGAGTTGGTTCATCAATTAACCGTTTCAATACCATTTCTATTTCGGGCTCAAATAAAATAATTAAAATTTATATACCACGGTATATAAATACTAGGTATATTTAAGCTCTCGTTTCGTTTATTCGAAATTGGTAGACTTAATTAAAAACAAATAAGATGAAAATTTTAAAAATAAATTCAAGCGGAAATACGTACAATTCAGTATCTAGTTACCATGTAGATAAGGTTATCGATAAGTTAACAACAGAAAACCCGACGGCACAAGTAACTTCTCGCGACGTTGTTGAATCAAAATTACCGCACATCGACATGAATTATCTTTCTGCGATGTTCGCTCAAGGAGAGCCGACTGCGGAACAAGTTGAGACAATGGCTTTATCGAACACTTTGGTGGACGAACTTCTAGCAAATGATGTCTTAGTTATTGGTGCACCGATGTACAATTTTAGTGTTCCTGCAGCGCTTAAGGCATACATTGACCTTATCGCAAGAGCTGGTAAAACCTTTGAATATGGAGCTCAAGGTCCAAAAGGGTTAATTACAGGAAAAAAAGCAATCGTTGTAATATCAACAGGTGGAACTCCAATTGGCAGCCCTTATGATTTCGTTAAAGGTTATATGCAAACGTTTTTAGGATTCCTCGGAATAAGTGATATTCAATTCGTAATTTCTGATGAACAAGGAACTCCTGAAGAAAAAATGGAAAAAGCAGAACAAAACATGGAGTTGGTTTAGAAAAACTGTCATCAAACCTTATTAACGAAAGCCCTAATTCAACAATGGATGAATTGGGGCTTTTTGTCTATTTAAACTTTTAAATGATGCTCCATTCTTTGACCTAAAACAGAAAATAACTCAATCCAAGCAAGGCGATTGACCCATCTATCAAACCTGCGCAATAGATATCTGATCGTTTTTCATTCATGAAAAGCACCAATCCCATTTGAACGAAAATACTGACAAAAAACCACGGGTTCAAGAGCAAATAACCTTCAACACAACAAAGCATTATCACCGCAAAGCAAACCAAAAGTACAATTGAAATAAATTTTGAAGCATTGATTCCAACGACTTGAGGAATCGTTCTTTGTTCAGGGATATCGTATTTCAAATCGCGGATATCAAAAGGAATGGTAACGGCCAAGACATACAAATAGTGCGCAATCGCCGACCAAACAAGAGCTTCTCCTTTTGATTCATTTATCGTTGGAAAAACAATGACAACGGCAACCCATGAAATGGCAATCAGGTGAATCTTTAAATGCGGAATCTGACGCATATTTGTCCCTTTGATTTTGAGAACATACAGCGTTGAAATTAAACCTGACCAACCCAATAACACCAAGGTCACAGGTTCAATTTTCGGAAGGAGGAACAACGTTACACAGGCGCCAACTCCACTTATGACTGACAAAATCAGAAGTCCCGTACGATTCTCGTCCACCCACTTCAGCCAAGGCGTCTGTTCTAGAGATTTTGCCTTAAACAAACGTTGTCCATTGTAAACAGCGAGCGTTGAAAAGAAACTGAAAAAGCCGTAGAGCAACCATGAATCTATCGCATTAAAATAAGCATATCCACCGCTAAGAACTCCCGTTGAGAGAGCTACAATAATGTTCAAATAAACAATATGTTGGAGAAGTTTTTTGATCTTGCGTTTCTTGATTCAGAAACTAATTTAAGCTTTTTAAAACACGCTCGACCTCTATTTCCAAGACGCAATTGCAATCTTTCTCTTCAGCGCAGGGCTTGCAGTTTTCATCAAAAACGATAATTCGAACGTTTTCGCCAAGCGCTTTCCAACGGCCAGGATGAATCGGTCGCTTTGGTGAATACAAACCGACAGCATTAACGCCCAAATAACCTGCGATATGCAATGGACCTGTTGAGCAAGCGACAATGTTTTTCGAGTTCAGAATCAAAACCATTAGTTGTTCCAAACTCAATTTACCCGTTGAATCGATTACATTGTCATTGACAGGAATGCTTTCTCTAAATTGTTGCCCTTCATCTTCCGTTCCAGTAAAAACAACTTTATTTCCTTGTTGAGCAAGCGTGTTCGCCAATTCCATATACTTCTTCAAAGGCCATTCCTTGGCACTTCCTTGCGATTTTGGGTGCAAGATCGTAAAGTCTTTAAGGTCTTTGAACGCGTTTGGCAATTCAACTTGATCTACTTTAAAATGAGATGTCGTTTTCACTATTTCATCCAGTGAAGGAATCTCCTTAAGTCCAAGTGGTCTCAGCAATTCGTGATTCAATTGCGCCTCGTGCAGATTCGATTTTCTTCGTGTAAAATTCACGCGATGCGAACACGTCAAGAGGTGATACGCTTTGTGCGACGTTCCAATTCGTGTCTCAATTCTCGCTTTTTTCGCCAATGATGCGATTTCCTTATCTGGGAAAACGTGAACAATAACATCGGCTTTTAACTTTCTAAAAGATTGAATTTTGTCCGTTTTTGGAACATTTAGGTAATCATTCCAGTCCACAAATTGATCCACAAGACCGTAGGCTTCGACAATCGGTTTGGTGTATCCTTTTCCAAGAAAAATGATGTTCACATCTGGCGATTGTTCTTTTAACCAAGCACATATAGGCAACGTGAGCATTACATCTCCAATGCTATCCGTTCTACTGATAATAACCGTTTTGTTATTTAAATCCACTAGTGTTGATTTAGTCTTCTTAGTTCTTTGTACTTAAAAACGTTGGATTGAGCACTTATCTGCGCAATCTTAAAGCCCATTTTTCCATCTCGGATTCCACCATTAATGATATACATTGATATAAATCGAACAAACCCGCTTAGATATGGCTTGAAAATAGAGGCTTTCTTGCCCGCTTTGTGCATCTTCATTGCTGTAAGGGTGGAATAGTTGTCCGCCCGCTGTCTATGGCCTTTAAAAGAGTAATAAGAGAAGTGTTCGAGATGTCCTGGCAATTGCTCAACACTCAAATTAAATGGGTAAACCAATTCTTCATGAACAAACTCTCCTTCCCATGAACAACCACTTTTGGGAAACAGTCTCAATTTCACGTCAGGGTACCAGCCGCTGTGCTTGATCCACTTCCCGCAATAATTCGTTAATCTATTCATTGAATAAATCTCAGGATCATTGAGTTTTTTAAGGTTGATAATTGCTTCTTTTAAGTCAGCGTCTAATGCTTCATCGGCGTCTATCGAAAGAATATAATCGCATTTTGCTAGAGAGTTTAGGTAGTTCTTACTCGCCGCATATCCTTCCCATGCTCGTTTTTCGAAAACAACGCCGTGCTCCAAGCAAATCTTCTCTGTATTGTCCGTTGAGAAAGAATCGAGAACGATAATTTCGTCGGCAACGTCCTTTAGAGATCGAATGCATCGATCAATATTCCGTTCTTCATTTAAGGTGATTATCGTGGCAGAAATTTTCATTTTACAAATTCCACGCTTCGAATTATGGCTTGAACCTCTCGCAAAGGGTGTGTCCAACTCGTTGTTACAGGAGCATCTACATACCCGCTCAAGCAAATTAATTTCTTTGTTTCTGGATTTACAAAATGATAGGCCCAGAAAGCTCCGCCTGTACTGCGAATCGGTCTTCCTGTAAACATAAACAGTCCGCGCATTTCATATCCGTTAATTGTTCCCTTTGCATTTTTAATAACATTTCCTTCAGGATAAACAGACGAATCGTATTGCGTTCCCATAAACAAACCGTCAATTTCGTGAGGGACATTGTGTTTCAACATTGTATCTCTTGCTCTCAAAAGGGCTTCATGGCTAAATTGAGACGAGTCAATAAAATCGTATTGGTAAATCATCAATCCAGAAAAGATTGAGCCTACATCTTGTGTTCCAGTTCCTGCAAATTCAATTGGTCTTGAAGACGGCGGAAACTCAACGCGGTAAAAGTTATCTCGGCTTGTTACAATCTTTGAATTGGATGGTAAAACAACATCAATCCCAAAATTTTTCTTGATTTTAGAACGAGACGTTTGTGTTTTAGTGTCCTTGAAATTTTTAATCAATCGACGCCATTCAATTTCATCAAATGCATCGTGTACTTCATCCAAACCAGCAACGCAGGTCTTTACAAGTTGTGTATAGTCTTTCGCTGTAATATCAACAACAAGTTGTCCTTTTGCCCAAACGTCTTTTCTCCTCACAATTGAACCCTTCTTTCCTTTGTAATCCGAATCGATATTAATGAACAAGATATTCCGGTACCGCTTGACTCCTTGGGAAAAATGACCGGGTGTCTTATGAATCAATTCGAATGTTGCAACATCGGGCAAATACGGCATAATCCATTGTGTAAGATTCGTGTCTAGGCATTCTTTCAAATCCGACTCCCACACTCCTTTATCAGTTACAATAAGGATTTCACCGATTTTTCCTGCTACTGTTAATTCAGAACCTTTCATGTCACAACTAAGTGATCCAAAAATGAATAAAGCAGAAAATACAAACGCGTATGATTTCATAGGTAATACTTTAGAGAACAAAATAGCAAAAATGGTGCAGAGTTTATTTCACTCTGATTTTCTGACCAATACTTAGTCGGCTAATGTTGATACTTGGATTCAATCTTTTCAATTGAGAAACGGACAATTTATGTCTCTGTGCGATTCTTCCAAATGTATCTCCAGATCGAACTGTATAGTACTTTTTTGCTGCAGTCGATTTTGGTGTAGTTGTCTTAATTGGCGTTCTTGTTCCGCCTGCTTTAACCTTCAAACGTTGACCAACATAAATTTTAGTTGAACTCAGCCCATTAATTCGTTGAACTTCTCGAACTGAGGTTCCGTATCTCGAAGCAATTGTGCCCAATGTTTCACCGCTCTTTACTTTATGGTAATCATAAGAAGTGTTTGTCGTGGGTGTTGTGCTTGGTGTCGTTTTAGGTTTGATTTCGGGTTGATTCACCTTTACGAACATTTCATAATCCAATTCGTACAAGCTGTCTTCAAGTGTTACTAAATTTCCAATCTCATCAAGCGGCAAAGTGATGCAGTACAGACGATTAACTCCTTTAGGAATATAGCTTTTCTTGTAAATAGGATTCAATCGTTTAATTTCTTCCTCATCAAGTTCCAAGAGTTGTGCAACCGTTGCCATATGAACTCCTTTCTTCACACACATTGTGTCGAGTTCATTGAATGTTACAGTCGCTTCGGCTGGGATAATGTTGTGCTCAGCATAATGCGTCAATAAGTAAGATGCTGCAATGAAATTCGGAACGTATCCTTGTGTCTCTCTCGGCAAGAAAGGGCGAACTTCCCAATACGTTAATTTATTTCCAGAACGACGAATCGCTTTGTTTACGTTTCCAGGTCCAGCGTTGTATGCCGCCAAAGCCAAATTCCAATCGTTGTACATTCCGTACAAACTCTTCAAATACATGCAAGCTGCTTCTGTCGCCTTTTCAGGGTCCATTCGCTCATCGATGTAAGAGTTTTCCTCCAAGCCCATCCATCGACCTGTACGGTACATGAATTGCCAAAGACCCAAAGCTCCTGCTCTAGACTTAACTTGCGGACGAAGCCCACTTTCAATTACTGATAAATATTTAAGTTCGATTGGAAGATCGTGTTTCGCCAATTTCTCTTCAAACATATCGAAATACAATTTTGATCTCCCGAGAACGACTCTTGCAAAACCTCTTCGCTTTTCAACAAAGAATTTGATTGTTTTTAAAGTCGTTTCGTTGCATTCTAAATGAAATGGGCTCATTTCATTCATTTGGCTCAAGCGTTCGCAATAAACTTCATCAGAATAAGAAGGAACATCAGAAGATTCAAACTCCAAAGCTTCGATTACTGAATCGTAATTTCCATTTGGCGATTGCTCGGCATAGTACATTCTAAGGCTTTGCTCAATTGTCTCAACCATTCGTTGTCCACGAATGCTGTCTTCCACAGTTGAATCCGGTTGTCCGAAAGCGCCAAGTGAAAGGCTTGCAAATACTATCAGTACTATTTCTCTCATCAATTCTCTGTTTTAGCCAATTGTTTAGAGAAGCCCAACATCTCTTTCTCTTTAAAGTGGTCGCCTATTACTTGAATTCCAAACGGCATTCCATTCGAGTGTGTACCAAGCGGTAATGAAATCGCTGGGTTTCCAGAAAGGTTTGCGTGAACTGTATAAATGTCTTGCAAATACATTGAAATTGGATCCGAAACAGCGTTCAATTCAAATGCCGTTGATGGCGTTGTCGGTAAAATAATGAAATCGTATTTTTCAAAAATCTCATTTGTCTTATTCTGTAAAACACGTCTAACTTTTTGTCCTTTCGTGTAATACGCGTCGTAATATCCATGCGACAGAACAAAAGTTCCTGCCATGATTCGTCGTTGAACCTCAACTCCAAAACCTTCAGATCTAGATTTCTTATATGTTTCTTCTACACCTTTCGCTTCTTCATTTCTATATCCAAAATGAACTCCGTCAAATCGAGATAAGTTTGATGATGCTTCCGCCGTTGTTAAAACATAATACGTTGGTACCATGTAATCCAAATACGGAAATGAAACAGGGTCTACTTGATGACCATCTGCCTTAAGTGTATCGATAACGCTATTCATCTTCGCTTTGACTTCTGGATCAATACCATCCATGTCAAGGCTTTCCTGAATAACTGCAATTTTTAAATTTTGTTTGTTGTCGGATGCTTCAGAATAAGTTTCAACTGCTTTTGAAGATGCAGTAGAATCAAAATCATCTGAACCGGCCATGATTTCCAACAATAGCGCGGCATCGTCCACATTGTTTGTGAATGGGCCAATTTGATCAAATGAGGAAGCGTAGGCAATTAAACCATAACGACTAATTCGACCATACGTTGGTTTCAAACCGTACGTTCCTGTAAAACTTGCTGGTTGGCGAATTGAACCTCCAGTATCACTACCTAAGGCGGCAGTGCATAATCCGGCTGCAACTGCTGATGCAGAACCACCAGATGAACCTCCTGGAACAAACTTGTTGTTGATTGGATTTAGAACAGGGCCAAAAGCAGAATTTTCATTCGAACTTCCCATTGCGAATTCATCGCAGTTGAGACGGCCAATCATGATTGCATCCTCATCCAACAATCGTTGAACCGCCGTACCAGTGTACAATGATTCAAATCCTATTAAAATTTTTGACGATGCAGAAACTTTATGTCCTTTGTAGCAAAGGTTATCTTTCAATCCGATAACCATTCCCGCCAGCTTTCCAGCTGTACCGTCTTTAATCTTTTGATCAACTAAAATTGCCTGGGCACGGCCCGTTTCCTCGAAAACTTCAAGGAATGCATTTAGATGTTCGTTTGATTTTATTGCCGATAGATATTCTTCAAAAATACTTACTACAGTATTTCCTGAAGAAATCGCTTGCTTTACTTCAGCGTAAGTGCGCAGCATTAGCGGTCTTTTTATTTCTTTTCTTCAGTGTCTAACACTTCTGCCTTGTCTTCTTCTTTAGCAGATGCATCCTTAAATTCTTTGACTCCTTTACCAAGACCCTTCATTAATTCTGGGATCTTTTTTCCACCGAATAAAAGAAGAGCAACTACTAAAATTGCGATTACTTGCCAAGGGCCGAAAATTCCTAATACCATCATATCTGATTTTTGATTAAAACAAAGGTACTTAATATTCGCTAACGACTCCCGTAACAGCGTGGGTTTCTGTTAATTTATTAAAAACAATGACTTGTTAATTAAATCGTGACAATGGCATGACAAAAGCGGGGTAATTTCTGATAAAACATGAATAATCTTAGGCGTTATTTGAAGTCGCGCACTCTTAATTGTTACGAATCTTTCATTATTTCAGCGCTTAAAAAAATTCTGAGGCTGTTTTGGTGCATTTTTATTTGTGTAACCAAAGCTTTTTAAGTTGTTTATAATTCTTGATTAAACTATTCAACAAATGAAAATTACATCATGGTCATTGATATTCATGCCTCTAACTTTGGCTCTCGTTATTTCTTGCGCAACAGAAAACAATAGAATGCGAGGTAAATATGAGGTTCCCTTACCCGGTGCGTATCCGATTAATGACACTTTATTTTGTGATCAAACTGAAATAACAAATTTTCAGTGGTTGGAATATCTATTTTGGACAGAACGCTGTTTTGGTGTAGATTCTGAAGCGTACAAAAAT
Source organism: Crocinitomicaceae bacterium (assembly GCA_034111925.1). GTDB lineage: Bacteria > Bacteroidota > Bacteroidia > Flavobacteriales_D > Crocinitomicaceae > UBA4466. The sequence continues at coordinate 5,666 of JAWUWJ010000143.1, read as the reverse complement.
GCACTTCCTCAAGACAGTATCTGGCAAAGTTTTAACTGTTTGAAAGAGCGTGATGCAGACAAGTACTTCAGGAGCCCGCAATACCGTAACTTTCCTGTCGTGGGGCTCAATCAGCAACAAGCAAGAGATTTTGCGAATTGGAGGTCGGATCGCGTATTTGAATACTTGCTGATAAAAAAGGGAATTCTTGATTTCGACGCTACTCAAGATTTCAATCGCTACTTCACAATCGAAAAGTACTTTAATGGCGAACATCGCGTGCATAGTTCAACAACAGACAGCACACAATTCAGAAATATTGTACCGGACATGTCAATTCTCTATCCAGAATACCGATTACCGACTCTAGAAGATCGTTCATTTATTCTCGACTATGTGGACAGCACTGAATTTTTATACCATAAGACGTTTCCAAAAGAAGAAGCGAAAGCAATAGCTCTTACCCCTCTTTTTCAAATGGCAATTCAACCTTGTGACACATCGAAAATTGCACTCGTCGGATCATCAAATGTAGTATACTCCTCTCCGATGCGCGATGTAGAAGAGGGAGTTCAGGAGCATGGTCGAATATCAATTCTTTACAATACTAGAGGAAACGCAGCTGAATGGCTCGAAGAACCGAATCTCACCGTTGGAGGAGGTTGGCCTCATAACGTTAAATACGTGATGATTAATGATTCGATTACTGCAAATAAGGCCAATGCATGGACTGGGTTTAGATGCGTTGCTCAGTGGAAAAAATACAAGCCATAAAAAAACCCGTCTCAGTTAAACAGAGACGGGTTTCAAATATTTATCTGAAGTTTACTTCAGCTTTCTAGCTACTTCTACTTCTTCGTAAGCTTCAATAACATCACCTTCTTTGATGTCGTTGTATTTCTCAATGTTCAAACCACATTCGTAGTTGTTCTTCACTTCTTTCACGTCATCCTTGAATCGCTTAAGAGATCCTAGAAGTCCAGTATGAACAACAATTCCGTCTCTAATAATTCTAATTTTAGATGTACGTTTGATCACACCATCTGTAACGAAACAACCTGCAATTGTACCGACCTTCGATATTTCGAAGACTTCTCTAATTTCAGCTGTACCAAGGATATTTTCTTCAATATCTGGAGAAAGCATTCCTTCCATTGCAGATTTGATTTCATCAATCGCTTTGTAGATTACAGAATACAATCGAATGTCAATTTGCTCTTCATCAGAAAGTCTTCTTGCACCTAAAGAAGGTCTTACTTGGAAACCAAGTATAATTGCATCAGACGCAGAAGCCAAGTTGACATCAGCCTCAGAAATTGCACCAACTCCTTTGTGTACAATGTTCACTTGAATCTCTTCCGTTGAAAGGCCTAATAAAGCATCTGAAAGCGCTTCAATAGAACCATCAACATCACCTTTAATGATCAAGTTCAACTCCTTAAAGTTACCCACCGCCAAACGACGACCAATTTCCTCAAGAGTAAGATGTTTGTTTGTACGAAGACCCTGCTCACGATACAGTTGCTCACGTTTCGAAGCAATTGATTTCGCTTCACGTTCGTCATCCATAATGTGGAACTTGTCACCCGCAGATGGAGCACCGTTAATTCCTAAAATTGCAACTGGCATCGCCGGTCCAACTTCTTTCATTTCGACACCATTCTCATCGTGCATCGCTCGAACCTTTCCGTGGTTTCTTCCTACCAATACGATATCTCCAACCTTCAGAGTTCCTGCTTCAACAAGCATGTTTGTAACATATCCTTTTCCTTTATCAAGAGAAGATTCAATTACAGTACCTATTGCATTTTTGTTTGGATTTGCCTTAAGCTCTAAAAGCTCTGCTTCCAATTGTATCTTTTCAAGAAGATCTTCGATGTTCAAGTTTTTCTTTGCAGAAATTTCTTGACATTGGTATTTTCCTCCCCAATCCTCAACCAGAATATTCATCTGCGACAATTGTTCTTTAATCTTATCTGGGTTAGCACCTGGTGTGTCAATCTTATTGATTGCAATAACCATTGGTACTTCCGCTGCTTGAGCGTGAGATATTGCTTCTTTCGTTTGAGGCATTACATCATCATCAGCAGCAATAATAATTACGGCTATATCTGTTACTTGAGCACCACGTGCACGCATCGCTGTAAAGGCTTCGTGACCAGGAGTATCAAGGAACGTCATTCTATTTCCGCTCTTAAGTGTTACACTATATGCACCAATGTGCTGCGTAATTCCACCAGCCTCACCTGCTATTACATCAGCGTCACGAATTCTATCAAGTAAAGATGTTTTACCGTGATCGACGTGACCCATTACCGTAATAATTGGTGCTCTAGGTTCTAAATCTTCTTCTTTATCTTCAACAACAGGTATCGATTCTTGAACTTCCGCACTTACGAATTCAGCTTCAAATCCGAATTCTTCCGCGATAATTTTAATCGTTTCTGCATCCAATCGTTGATTGATCGAAGCAAAGATTCCAAGAGACATACACGCTGAAATAACGTCAGTAGAACCAACGTTCATCATCGTTGCCAATTCTGAAACCGAAACGAATTCCGTTAATTTCAAAATCTTCTCATCGTAAGCAGCTAAAATTTCTTCAGCTTCACGACGGTGTGCTACGTTTTCTCTTTTTTGTTTTCTATTTTTCGCTGCTTTCGATTTACCTCCTTTATTCGATAATCGAGCAAGCGTGTCTTTAATTTCCTTTTGGATGTCCTTTTCAGTAATCTCAGGTCTATCTGCACGATTACCACCACCTTTTTTATGATTTGCTCCAAGGGCACCTGTTCCTCTCGGTCTTGGTGGGTTGCCTGCTCCAGTTGGTCTTGCTGGTGAAGTTTTGCTAGCGTCAACTTTACGAACACGTTTACGTTTCTTACGATCTGCTGATGATGGGCCAGGTGTTCTTGGCTTTTCAACTGGAAGTACAATTTTACCGACAACGTTAGGACCAGCTAATTTTGTACGCTGAACACGAATTGTTTCAGGTTCAGCTTTCTTTTCAACTTTAGGTTCCTCTTTTTTAGCTTCTTCCTTTTTCGGAGCGGCTACCGTTGCTGGCTTTTCAGCTGCTTTTGGCGCTTCTGCTTTTTTAGCTTCAACAGGGGCTGCCTTTGGCGCAGCTTGCTTAAACTCTTCCTTCTTCGCGGCTTTTGATTTCTTATCAGGCCGTGTTTTAGAATTAATTGAATCCAGGTCAATTTTACCTACCATTTTCACTTTCAAACCTTCGTCAGCCGGTTCAGCTTTTGCTGGTTCTGGCTCCGGTGTTGGTTCTGGAGTTGGTGTTGGTTCCGGCGCTGGCTCTGGAGCTGGTTCTTCAGCAACTGGCTCTACAACTTCTTCAACAACAGGAGCTGGCTCAGGTGTTGGTTCTGGTTCTGGAGCTTTAACTGCTTCTACAACTGGTGCAGGCGCAGGTGCTTCTTCTTCAACTTCAGGAGTCTCCTCTTTCTTATCTCTCAAAGAGATTGTTTCACGTTTTTCACGTGACGGAGTCGCCATTTTAGATTGCTCCTTCAGATCTTGGTCCGCAGCAAACTCTGTACGTAACATTTCGTACTGTTCCGGTGCTAGCTTCGTGTTCGGGCTAGCATCTATCGTTACTCCATTGCCTTCAAGAAATTCTACGATGGTAGACATACCTACGTTTAATTCCCCTGCTGCTTTTCCTAGTCTTATTGGTCTTGCCATCTAATTATGCGTCCTTTGATTATCTATTAAATCGTGCTAAATATACTGTTTTATGCTGATTTACTCGAATTCAGACCTCAGTATCTTAAACACTTCTTGGATCGTTTCGTCTTCCAAGTCTGTTCTCTTAATCATGTCTTCAGCCGTTATCTTCAATACTGATTTCGCAGTATCGCATCCAATTGCTTTCAACTCATCCAAGATCCAGCTATCAATCTCATCTGCAAATTCTTCTAAATCTACATCTTCGATATCTACTTCACCTTCTCTATATACATCCAACTCGTAACCTGTTAATCGGCCACCAAGCTTAATATTATGTCCTCCTTTACCAATTGCCAATGAAACTTGGTCTGGCTTTAAGAATACTTTTGCTCTTTTATCTTCTTCATCAATTTCGATTGAAGTAATCTTCGCTGGTGAAAGTGCACGTTGAATAAACAACTGAGGATTGTTTGTGTAATTAATTACATCAATGTTCTCATTTCTCAATTCACGAACAATTCCGTGGATACGAGACCCTTTCATTCCAACACAAGCTCCAACTGGATCTACACGATCATCGTAAGATTCAACTGCTACTTTAGCTCTTTCTCCTGGCTCACGAACAATTCTTTTGATTGTGATCAAACCATCAAATACTTCTGGAACTTCCAATTCGAATAATCTTTCAAGGAATTCAGGAGCTGTACGTGAAAGAATAATAACTGGGCTACTATTTCTCATGTCAACTTTTGCAACTACTGCACGAATTGATTCTCCTTTTTTGAAATAATCTGATGGGATTTGCTCTGATTTAGGAAGTATTAATTCGTTTCCTTCATCATCAAGCACCATAATTTCTTTCTTCCAAACTTGGTAAACTTCACCAGTGATGATATCTCCAACACGTTCTTTGTAGATTTTGTAAAGGTGATCTTTCTCCAACTCCATGATTCTAGAAATCAGGTTTTGGCGCAGTGAAAGAATATTACGTCTTCCAAAGTCAACAAATTTGAATTCTTCCGTTACTTCTTCTCCAATTTCAAAATCAGGTTCGATTTTAACGGCATCTGAATACGCAATCTCAGTATTTTGATCTTCAACTTCTCCATCATCTACGATTTCCTTATTCAAGAAAATCTGAACATCACCTTTGTCAATGTTTACAATAACATCGATATGCTCATCAGTATTGAACTTTTTCTTCAACATTGCACGAAAAACGTCTTCTAAGACGTGTTGCATTGTTTGTTTATCAATGTTCTTTAATTCTTTGAATTCCGAAAACGACTCCGTCAACTCTAAGCTATCCATAGTTGTCTATTTAAATGAAATAACAATTTTTGTTTCTTTTATCTTGTCCATCGTAAACGTGAAGTCTTCGATGATTGTCTCCTTTTTCTTTTTCCCTTCAATTTTCTCTTTACGAGTTGTTTGAACGGTAATTTGCTCATGCGACGCTGCCGTTAGTTCTCCTTCTACAGATCCTCCTTCGTGCAACTTCACTTTCACTTGGCGTCCAATATTCTTCGTGTACTGCGGAAGAACTCTTAACCCTCTATCCAATCCAGCAGATGAAACGTGCAATTCAAAATCTTCGTCTTCTCGATCTAAGTTGTGTTCAACATTTCTCGAAACCGACATACAATCTTTCATTGATACATTGCCTTCGTACTTATCAATTTCAACATTTATAATTCCTGATTCAGAAACGTTTAGGTGAACGATAAACAGCCCATTGTCCAACTCGGCCATGCGCTCCTTAATTAATGCTGCTACGTTTTTCTTACTAATCATTGGCTATAAAAAGAGGGGACAGCCGTCCCCTCGTTAATCGTTTTGTAATATGTACGGTGCAAATATAGTGTTTTTTTAAATAACAAGAGTTAGTGACATGGAAAGTAATCATTATAAGCATCTAGCTCGTTTGGGTTACTATTCAATTTCCCCTCGTATTCTATCATTAACTCGACACATTCGTTGAGTACTTTCTGCCGAACACTAGG
>JAWUWJ010000142.1:0-15821 GCA_034111925.1 Crocinitomicaceae bacterium | reverse complement strand
TATGGTCAATTTGACGCATCTGGAACAACAATAGGTCTTAATAAGGGAATGATACTCACCACGGGAACAGTTTTGGATACAGGCTCTGGCCCTCATGGGCCGAATAACTCATCAGGATCAGGTCAGGATAACAACGCTCCGGGTTATCAATTATTAAGCAATTTAATTGACTCTGTACCAACATTTGATGCGTCGGTATTGGAGTTTGATTTTGTTCCATCGGTAGATTCAATTTCTATGAGCTATGTTTTCGGTTCGGAAGAGTATCCAGAATATATAAGTGATGTATTCAATGACGTTTTCGGAATATTTATTTCTGGACCCGGCATAGTTAACATTGAGAATTTAGCCGTTTTACCAAATGGTGGAGGACGAGTTTCGATCGAAAACGTGAACAATGGAACATCAAACGCTGGACCCTGTTATAACTGCGCGTATTACGTAAACAATGGCAATGGAAGTCAAGCGCCGTACAACGGATCAAATACATATATTCAATACGATGGCTTTACGGTCAAATTGCCTGCTAGGAAAACAGGTCTTCAAATAGGGGAAACGTACCATTTAATCATTGCAATTGCCGATGCTGCGGATGGACTTCTTGATTCAGGCCTTTTTATAGAGAGCTGCGAAACGTGTAACTACAATGTTGGAATTGAGGAACCTGTTTCTAAAAACTTCGCGCTTTACCCGAATCCCGCAAATGAAATTCTTCATATTGAAAAAGCGGATAGTGAGAATGGAACACTTCATATTTATGATATGAATGGAACACTCGTTCGCCAAGAACCCATTTCAGGTGCGAAATCAAGTATTGATATTGCTAATTTGAAGACTGGAATGTATTTGGTGACATTTGAATCGGGGAGTGGCTTGTTGAGATCGAAGTTGGCGGTGGAGTGAAATTTTTGCGAATTCATAATTCTTCATCCAACACATCCATTCGTCGCTTTTTGCCTTCTTCTTTTTGTTTTAAAATCCCGCGAATCAAAGCGACAACACCTACAATAAATAGAATTGGTGGATAGTAAAAGATGCGATCTAGAAAAGCAATTCCCACAACAAACCAAACAATTGACCCTACGATTGCAATCGCAGCTTTCCACATGTCACCGTTCGCGATTTTCTTTTCGAAGTCAAAGGGTTCAAACTTTCTTTTACCGGTTTCCAGTTCAGTTGATTTTCGATAATTAGCAAGGTTTTCTGCTTCAATTGTGTTTTCATCGTAATCGGAACACGTTGATTCAAATGCTGCCGGAGCATCGGTTAATTTGCAAATGATTCCACTTTGAGGGGAGAAGCCTTTATTGTTGCACACTTCACAAAATTTAATCCTTGCTGCTCTATCCATGGTTCATTAATTCATTAATTAATTAATTAATTTCGAATATAGCGATAATCGAAATTCTAAAACCACGTAAAATTTCGTGTTTTTGATGAAGTATAGACGATCGTAAAAACAAACGGTCATGAGCTTTCTTCGATTTAATTCTTTAGTTTTAAAATTAGGAGTATTCGATTTTGTCTTCGTAAGAATTTCTGAATTTAAGAGGTTAACTAATTAAATATCAGGATGAATTCACGGATAATATTTGTTGTTGTCAACGTCATTGTATTAGTGTCAATCTGATTCTGGGCCATTTATTGACAACCATATTTTATGGAGTTTAATCTTCTTTGCGCCTCTAACTTTAATTGGTGTCATGGACATGCTTCAAAAGAGGTACGCCATTAAAAGTAACTTCCTTGTTCCGGATCAGTTAGATATACGAGGTTAACAGTTCAACGTGTATTTTTAAGGTTATTGAGTTACGTTTTAGAAGAAGTGAAATCGTTTATATGAAAAATAAAAAAGATTATGATTAAAGTTGTTATGCTGTTTTTTGTTGTTTTTTGTTTGGGTTGTGTTAGTTCTAGATATGATGGAACATTGAAGAGACACGGTAGAATTGATCTTTTGGGAACCGCAGTTGATGCAAAAGCTGGGGCAACCATTAAAACTGATAAAAACGAATATTTTTATATTGATGGGATGAGTTCATGGGACTTGAAGTATGCTGGAAAAAAAATAGCCTTATCGGGTAAGTTTATAACCATAAGAATGAATTACTCGGATTCAGTACAAGGTGTAAAGGGAAACCCGAGGGTTATTATTAGAGCAAAATACGTTTTAGTTGAACAATAAGAGAATACCAGCTCCTCAAACACGAGGAGTACAGAAGTTGCACAAAAATGGGACGAATCAAGCTGCTGTTAGCGAGAGAAATCCTACTTAAAAATTTCCTTTGTTTCTTTCTTGTACCGTATTTTAATTAAATCACGTTCAATTTTTACGATGTAAATTCCGTCAAAAACTTCATCACCGGTCCGCAGCATAAGTTGAATACCATCCACACTCACAATCGCAAGTGGTTTTGTAGAGTTCGATTTTTTAACCAATCCATAGTACTTGATTACTGGCCAGATCGTTTGTGGTTTTTGACGCGGCGGTGATTGAGGTCTAGTAATAGCACCGTCGAAGTTTATGTTGCTTGGCTTGCGCCTTGTAAGTCCAAATGGATCGGAGTAGTTTAAGTTCAACTCAACGGTGTCCCTTGCCAAAGAAGGCAATTCATTTACCGCAGTAATTGGTTGTACTATTTCTTCTTCTTCACCGAAGAAATTTCCTTTGACGCGGAAGAACACCTGGTACCAAACCAAGGCAACGACAATCAATAATCCATATGTGAGCGCTTTGTTTTTCACTGAATTGTTACCGTAAAAATGTCTGAATCTGGAGCGTCATTGCCTGCATCGTCGTTATTAAGAACACGCCAGTGGTATGTTCCTGGCCCTAATAATGGTGGAGTAAAGTCGAAATTATGCGTGCTTCCAATAAATTCAACGTCTTCTATAATATCTGTAAAGCCTGCGTCTGTTGCAATTTGAAGCCTTGAATACATTGGAGATGTAATAGCACCGCCATCGGTACCATTGTTCCAAGTGAATGCAATTGTACCGTTCAATTCTGTTGACGCATCCACTGGAAGAGACAATACCGCTTTATTCGGGTTCACAGTATCAACGTAAAGTGTATTGAGCGAATAAAGGGTTTCACTAGATGTGAAATACGCTTTAACTCCCCAGATGTACTCACCCTCCGTTAAAATCGGGCCGAGAGTGACACTTGTTGAACTAAGATTCGGTAACAAGTCAATGAGAGTTCCAGTTGCGAAAGATGTTCCTTCTCGAATCTGAAATTCAAAATTTGTTTCATTGCTTAAATCCTCCCATTCAAACTCGTTTGTAAAATCTTCATTGACGTATAAACCATCCGAAGGATATGAAAGGACAACAACATTGGATGTACTGGTCGTTGTTGTTGCTCCAACCCAAAACTTGACTGGGCCAAGAGTCTGTGTGGTATATGCGCCATTGTTAGCTGTCAACATGAGTTCATATTCGTTCGAATCCAAGTCAAAAAAGAAATCTGATCCCGTCACAACTGTGTCTAACAAGTATTCGCTTATTAGGCTAAAACTGGGTGAAACAACTTGCAAATGGTAGTTCGTTGCACCTTCGATTTCCTGCCATTTAAAATGGATCGGATTGAACTCAACCGTGTCCGCCGAGGCCGGAAGAATAAGTACTGGTGTTATCGCTGAAATGTCTTCTGCAATAATTGTTTCGCAGCTTGTAAAAAGGATTGCGAAAGTTGAAAGGGCGAATAGAATTTTGATCATCTTAAGTAGTTTTGCATTAATAAAGTCGTGTACAAAGCTTCTTCCTCTTCGCTAGATGGACGTTTGTACTCGAATGTGATATTGAGAATTTTCCCCAATGGGAAGTTTGTTTCAAGGGCATAAATGAAGCTCAATGTGTTCAAGTAATCGCCTTTCAAAACAATGCTGTGTGTGTTTATTTCGTAATCAGGATGCTTAAAGTTCAGCACTTCATCTATGTGGTGAACATGCAACTGCTCTGCCTCTTCAGCAAAGAAGTTTAAGAAGCCTTGTTGTACTTTTTCAACCGTACTATTTTCTTTACCGATGAATCGATCCAGCTTCATGATTTCCATTTGCTTGAATTGGATATCCCGGTCCGCGTGCGAAGCCTTTTCAACTTTGGCGTTTAATTCCGTTCGGTATTTTATCGTTTCGAGCGAGCCGCTAAATGATTTTTTATAGGCCACAGCAATGAGCAATACTGTTAGCAGGGCCACAGCGTAGTTCTTTTGTTTGAAGCTATATTTATCGAAGAATGTCAATTGACCTGATTGATTAAAAGTTTGAATTCTGCTCTGTTCTCTTCCCCCTCGTGATAGTTCAATAATTCTATCGATCGCACCCATTCGAACCGGTCCATTTTCTCAATCCAATTGTCGAGTGTTTCATTGCCTATGGTTGTGCCTTCAATTATTATTTGTTCTTGATTCACCTCAACCTTCTGTTTGTTTTTGATCTTTCCATCCAATGGAAATAATTTCATTTCTTGAAGTTGAACGCCCTTTGGAACTGTCTGCCCAATTTCATCCAAATAATACGATAGGAAGAGCGAAGAGGTGACACCAGCGCCACTTATTAATTGCTCTTTTCGTGTTTTTTCTTGTTCCAATCGCTCTAGAAGTGCAAGGTTATCATTGCTCGACATCAAGTTTTGCTCTAGCTCCGCGACATCGGTATTTAAATGATTTTGATAAAAATAATTTGCGAAAAGCGAAAGGAAGATGACCAATAATGAGCTTGCACCATAAACTTTGAATTGGACAAATTGACGGTAGTTTTCCTTCGCAGGTTCCAAGCTGTGGTCAGTATAAACTTCAGATGGAAGTTTAGCTCTGTAATTTTGTAAAATGGCTTTTGAAAGGAATTCTTGAGGCGAATAAAAGTCATCCCTCCAAAGAACGCGCTCTTTGTTTTCAGACGACCGTTCGAATGAATCAATTCTGCCGTTTTTTGTTCCCAGCTTATAATCCATTTCAACAAATTCATCTTCGAGAAGATTGAATATGGGTATCGCTCCAGAACTGATTCCCAACAGATGCGTTTTATTTTCAACCATCTGATCGAGATGGACTTGAATCAGTTGTTTCCGAAAGAAGGAAGTCGCAACCTCCGAATCGTCATTGAAAGTTGTGAAAATGAATTCGTTTGGATTTCCACTGATAATTAATTGCTCTTTAAACGCCGGAATAAATTCGACTTTTCGAGATAAAATTCCCGATCCAGAAACATGAACGTGATAGCCGATATTGTTGCCAATTCCGGTCAATAACTCCGCTAAATTGTCAAAATGTTTGAGTTCATACGCTTTGTTCAAACCAATTTTTAGCACAGAAAAACTGACCTCGCCACTGTTGAAGTGAAGGAATAAAATAGCCATCTTCCGAGGGCGCCATATGTTGTTATACCAATTCATTAATACGTTACTACAGGTCGAATTAGAATATGCATTTTGGATTTTTCTTTTTCCTTTTCGCGACTGCTAAAAAACCATTTTACAACTGGGATTCTCGATAAAAATGGTACTCCAGATCCAGAGTCTGCCTTCTTTTTCTTTTCTAACCCTCCAAGCAATATTAATTCTCCATTTTTAACTCGAATCATTGATTCAAAATTTTGTGTCGTCTTGCCCGGAGGCGCACCCAATTCGCTCGGAGCTGTAAAGTCATCTTGCTGAACGCTTATGGTCAATGTCACGTATTCATCCGCACTAACGAAAGGCTTAATCGTTACGGATAGATCTGCGTTAGTTGCCTTGAAGGTTCTGGATTCAGTGCTTCCTTGATTAATCGCTGAAGATTGAACCGTAATTTGATTCTCTCGATAATATTGTTGTTGCCCAATTGAAATACTCGCTTCGTGTCCGTTAAGCGTAGATATTTTTGGTGTGCTTTCAATGTCAATTACATTGTTGCCTTCTAGCGCATTTATGGACATGTAGAAATTTTCCGTTACCTGCCCGAGGTTCACAAATCCGAAACCAGTAATGGCATTTAATATGTTATTAATTGACTGCGCACCGAGTTCCATGTTGACTTCTGGGAATACGGTTCCAGAAGTAGCCGTTGGTGCATCTTTCACGCCTGCTTTCACACCCATACTCATGTTTGAGCTTCGTTCTGAATACAAAATCATAACGTCGATTTGAACCATTGGAACAACAACATCGATCATTGAAATAAACGATTTAAGTTGCCTTATTTTCTGAGCCGTTCCCGTAACAATCAATCCATTCAATTCTTCGAATTCCAAGACTTCAATTCCAGCTAACATATCTTTTGGAATGGCCGTTTTAACCGATTCTATCGTTCTGTTTTCCAATCGGATTAATTCAGAGATTCTAAAGTTTTCACTTTTATTTTCGCCAATAACGTAAATGCCATCGTCGTTGCGCATGCTGTATTCTGAACCTGTAAAAACCATATCCAATAAGTCGTCGAAACGCACGTCTTGAATATCGAGGTTCACCTTGCCTTTAAGTGGAGAATAAACAACGTAATGCACGCCAGTTTCTTCCGCTGCAGCTTGAATAAGTTCGCCTAAATCTACATTTCTGGCAAAAACGTCAATGGTTCCAACGTCGTTTTTCGTAAGTACAAAATCACCGCTCTTAGAATTTGGACTGTAGTTTGCGCTTCCTCTTGGGGTTTGCGGAACTGTTGCAACCGGTTGGCCTTTACTCAATCGATAGTAATCTTCTTCTTGTGTTAAGAGCAATCCATTCGACTTCACAAACATATTCAAAACTTCATCAATAGGTCGGTTCAGTAAGTAAGCGTTTACCGCATTTGAACGAATGTCTGGATCGACAACGAAGTTCTTTCCGGAGGCTTTGGTTATTTCTTCAGTGACTTTCCAAAGCGTGTCGTTTTTAAGGTTTAGCGATAGAAAAGTATTCGCTGGATTGTACTGGATATCTATCTTGTGTGGAGGTGTCAATACAACAGGTTTTTCTTCCGCAGTTCTTTTGGTGATGGAAATGATACTTCCAACAAACTCATATTCAATTTCAAAATTGAGATAGAGAAAAACGAGAACATCTTTTACTTGAGCATCAAAGAAATTGTAAGAAATCAATTGATTTAAAGTAGGATCAACGCTAATGTTGAGGTTGTTTTCCAAAGCAATTGAATTTACAAGTTCGGACAATTGCAAACTACTTACGTTGAGCTGCAGCGTGTTGTCTAAACCTTTATGATTCTTTGCCAGATCGTCGAGCTTGATGCGCAACGTCTCTTCTGTATACTCTTGTGCGAACGAATTAGCGCTCACAAAGGAGAAGAACAGAAGGCAAATGAGAATAATTCTTTTCATTAAAATCCGGTTAGTAAAGGATAAACTTCATCCAATGATGTCAGTCCTTCGGTAAATACTTCGTATGCCTTATCGGACAAACGTTTAATGTTTCTATCGTGCAATAATTGATCGATTTCGTGTGCGTTTTGCTTTATCGCGAGTGAAATTTCATGGTCAATTGGAATTACTTCGTAAAGCGCTAGTCGGCCTTTGTAGCCTGAGTAATGACATTTATCGCAACCCACGCCTACAGTATGCGTTTTTGGTTTCTCGAATTGAATCGATTCCGACCAATCTTTCGTGTCCAAAGGAGCCGTTGTGCAACAATCAGTGCACAATCTTCGCACCAGACGCTGTGCAACGGAGGTGTTAATTGTATTTGCTAAAAGAAAGGAAGGAACGCCCATATCAATCAACCTTGAGATGGTTCCCCAAGCTGAATTCGTATGAATTGTTGATAGAACCAAGTGTCCAGTCAACGCAGCGCGAATTGCCATCTGAGCCGTTTCACCATCTCTAATTTCACCGAGCATAATAACGTCTGGATCCTGACGAAGGAAAGAGCGCAATGCACTTTGAAACGTCAATCCGATGGACTCTTTTAACTGAACCTGGTTGATTCCGTCAAGTGTATACTCAACTGGATCTTCAACCGTCATGATGTTTCGTTTTTCATCATTCAACAACTTCAATGTTGCGTAAAGTGTCGTTGTTTTTCCCGATCCTGTTGGTCCTGAAATCAGAAGGATTCCATTTGGCTTTTTAACACCTTCGAGGTAATTTTTCTTGTCGAAATCAGTGAATCCAACTTTCTCAATAGATATTGATGAGGCATCGTGTCCCAAGATTCTAAGTACAATTTTTTCGCCGTAAAGTGTCGGTAGAATTGAAACCCTGATATCGAAATCTTGGTATTGAATTCGACCATCTTGAGGCAATCTCTTCTCCGAAATGTCCAGGTTGGCGCGAATTTTAATTTTATTCACCAATTCTGGGTAATCCTCTTGCTCAATCGCGTACCGTTGAATTAAGTTTCCATCAATTCGAATTCGAACCCTCGCTTTTTCGTCAAAAATTTCAATATGAATATCGCTACTTCCAAGGTTGTTCGCTTCTTGAATTAAACGATCGACGAAATCAATATTAGAATCAAAAACGACTTTATTTTCTCCGGCATCTGTATTTCTATAAAACCGCCCAAGGAGTCTTTGAATTGAATCTTTCGGAAGGCCTTCCAACGCAACTTGTTTTCCCAAAAGAGCACCTAATTCTTCTTCTACAATTAGTGCATCACATGTTTCATCGACATAGAAATGGTAGTGCGAATCGTCCATTTTCATTGGGACAATACGGTAATGCCAAGCGACATCTGAACGGATCAGTTGTTGCAATTCAGCACTCACTTGTATGTCTTTGATATCGATCATTAAATGACGTTGGTTAGATTCGTGATTTCAGCATTAAACATGATGAATAGGGCGGTAAGTAATGCCATATATCCTGCATAAGGAACTGAATTCTGTTTTTTGAAAAGGTGAACTATTCCGTGAATAATAAGTGTCGAAAATGTTCCAAAAACAAAGAGAAGCATGTAGCCTCTTAAGTCGAAAAGTGGAATGATTGCAAGAAGGAATAAAATATCACCCCAGCTAAAATAGCCGTGGGTGATATTTACAATGAACCCCTGTTTCAGAGACAGGTACAGCGTTAGGGTAGACATCAAGACAATCAAAAATAATAGATTGTAGCCTACGTGTAGCCAATCAATCAGCCCATCCCTATAAATTGCCGCACCGACAAGTAATAAGGGGAAGACGGACCAATGAACTCCCCGGTACTTAACGTCCTGAAACAGGGTAATTCCTAGTAATATGAATATTACATATATCATTAACTCTTCTTAAATTTCATAATTCACACTTCGACAGGCTCAGCGTATATAATTCATCACTCATAATTTATAATTCTCTTTCTCAATCCGGTTGTACTTCTTTCAAAACTCCTTCTTGGTCAATTTCCCAAACATTCATTTGGCCATCGCCATCAAAATCGCTCACAGACTGCGCTTTGGCTTTAAAAGTACTCGTCGTTGCTTCGATAATTGATATTTCGTAATTGGCTGTTCCTCCATTGTTTACAAGCTTGTGCGCCAAGTAATTTATAGCAGCTAAATCCATTGAATACTTGGAGAACTGAAGGTGGTTTGCGCGCTGAAGATTGTGCACCATTTTCAATTCACTTTGAGCTTCAAGGCTTTTAGATCTTGCTGCAACTCCCGCTTGATTTGGCACAACGAGCATGATCAAAATCCCCATTATGGCAAGTACAATTAAAATCTCTGCGAGAGAGAAAGCGTCGACGAATCCTTTGTTTCTAATTCTTTTGTTCATCATCATTTGATTACATTACTTAGGTTGAACATTGGGAGGTACATCGCGACCATGATTACGCCAACCACCAATCCGATGATGACAATAATTAAAGGTTCGATGATCGTTCCGATTAATTTGGTTCTAAATTCTATGTCTTCTTGATATTGTTTAGAAAGCCTGTTGAAAGTCGCATCCAACTGGTTGGTTTCTTCAGCAATCTTGGTCAATGAAACCAATCTTTTGTCAAAAATAGGATAGCGGGAAAGTCCAGTGTGGAATGCCTCTCCTTTCATTATGTCATTTCTGATTTCTTTCAATGCGGCTTCAATTGGGTAAAATCCTATCATCTCTTCAACCAATTCAATTGAACTCACCAAAGGCGTTTTTGAAGACAACAACAAGGACATGCTTTGACATGTTCTCGCCAGATATATTTTTCGCATTAGGATTCCGAAAATTGGCATTCTCAAAACCACAACCGATGATGCTTTTCTAAACCAAACCTCCTTTCGTTGGGTGTAGAAATAAATTGAAAAGGTCAATGTGCTCAATGAAAAAATCGTCAAGAAGGTTGAGAAATGCTTCGAAACGCCAATGATTTTTTGAGTCAAATAGGGGAGTTCTTGCCCAAATTGTTGGAAGACATCTTCGAACATTGGTACCACACTTGAAAGCATGAAATAAAGCACTCCAATTGTAATCAATAATACAAATACTGGATACGTGAAAACGCTGATCAGCTGACGTTTTAATTTCACTTTTTCCGTGAAGTATTCCGAAAGATGTTCAAGGATGATTTGAAGCCGTCCCGTCTCTTCACCAATTTTAATACTCTGGTATTCATACGGCGTGAAATGACCCGATTTTTTGAGTGATTCAGCCAATGATCTACCTCCAATTAAATCATCCGAGATTTCGGATAGAATAACAATTACTTTTTTGTTCGATTGCTCTTCGACAAGGATGGATAACGTTCTTTGAATGTCAATACCACTTTGCAAAAGCGTACTAAATTCCTTGTAAAATTCTTCTTTTTGCTTGTCCTTAAAGGTCTTGCCAATAGAGATTTCGCGTTGCATTATATTTTTCTTTGGTTCGCTCATCTCAGGTTGTTAAAATGGTTATTGATTCTAACTGCTAAGCTTGGCTTGTCCATGAAATTCCAGTCCATTTCTTCGCCTTTCCAAAGGAAATTGATGTGATAGTTCTTCATTCCTGATAAACTATCTTGATAAATCGATTCTACGTCCAATTGTAGATTTTGCCATTCACCCGTATGATTGCGGTGAAGCTTCTCATCAATGGCTTGGTATTTAATGGTCATTTGATCTCTGTAGATCTTTAATTCCTCATTGTCAAATGCGATGGAGTCCGCCGTTGTGAAATCCTTCCATAAGGTTGATCGCACCATTCTAAAATTGTTCAATTCCTCCGAAATATCTTGCGAGATTTTGAGCTGCTCATGGAAACGCACAAACGTTATAGAAATAATTGTAATTATAACGCTCATGATGGCCATTACAACGGTCACTTCAAAAATGGTGAAGGCATCAATTCTATGTCGGTTCGAACTATTCATAATTGATGAATTGTTGGTTCCAAAGAAGTTTATCGTTTAACGCTGAATACGTATAAATAAGAATCGAATCTTGATTTTCGTCTTGTGTTTCTACCAATTGGATTTCTTCTAGTTCGAGTGGTGCTTCATTCGCCTGTAACTGTTTCCAAATCATGCATTGAAGCTCTGTCTGCTGTTTTACATTTTGGAAATTCGTAGCTGTCAAAGTGGCTCTAACAAAGACCAAGGACGCAATACTGAAACAGATCGCGATCACCGTTAAGGCAATTACAACCTCTGCCATG
This sequence comes from Crocinitomicaceae bacterium, assembly GCA_034111925.1. GTDB lineage: Bacteria > Bacteroidota > Bacteroidia > Flavobacteriales_D > Crocinitomicaceae > UBA4466. The sequence continues at coordinate 4,309 of JAWUWJ010000142.1, read as the reverse complement.
CTCGAAGCTTGTATTTTTCTTTTTAGAAGCATGATAGAAGGATTGGTTTGGTATTTTTCACATCCATCAACCAATTCGGTCGAATGAAATCTTCTGGCAACTGTTCTGATGAAATTGTAGCATCAAGTAAATGGTCTCCGTAAATTCCACCTCCTGCATTTAAGGTGAATTTATTCGTGTAAAGTGATCCGATTATTTTGCCTTGCAATTCAGTTTCGCCTTGGTTGTAGACAAGTCCAGCAATGGTGCCTTCCAATACTTGAAGAAGTAAGGGTTTTCTAAAGTTGGATTTTTTGGAGATCAATAATACACCGCCTAATACATGTGCATTTTTTCCAATTCGAATTGCACTTTGCTCTTTATTTGACAAGCCGTTCAATTCGTGAAGAATTAACGACGATGGGTAATTCAAACGAACATTGTCCTCGCAAATAATTTCATGTCGCGCAATAACCTGAACGGTTCCCTCGAAGCCTTCTTCAAATCGGACAGATGGAGCCATCAAAATCACGTTTTCCAACCGTGCCGCTCCCGAAACAATTATTGCCGTCGCGGAATGCAGTATAATATTTCCTTCCAATCTATTTGAAATCGTAAGCCCTGCTGATTGTGAAAAGAGCGACGTCTTATTTGTAAATGAGAAATTCGAATCCGTGTTGATGGTATGAATTTTCACGGCATCTTTTAAGTAGTCACTTTCGTTAATCTCTCGAATCGATTTTTTCAAAGCAGGCAAATGGCGATCACTCTTCATCACTTTTCCTTCGGAAAGCTTCTTTCTTGTAAATCGTTTTTTCGCTAGGTTTCCACGCCCCAATCCTCTTTCAGCAACGTGGACATCGCCTTGTAATAAAGTCTCGCCACAGAGTTTAAGCTGTTGTCGATGGTCGGGCAAGTAAAGCGCAGGGTAGTGGTGGTCAACCAGAAAGGCTGAAAGTGCCGATTTTTCAAGTTTTCGATTCTTGTGAAATGTTGTAGCAACAATGCTGCGAAGCATTCCCCATTCTTTGACGACGATAATTGAAGTATCACCGCTTGGATGAATTATTTGTTTGGTTCCAGACTCTGATTGAGACGCACCGTAATTGAGGCTGAATAAATTGTTGAAGATCAAATGTTCTTCCAATTCATAATTGACCTCTATTCTCTTGTTTGCGCTACTTAGAAAAAGAACGCCCGAAGTGAGTAACCCCACCAACAATAGAAAGGAAATAGAATACCCCAATGCTGAAGCAGGAACGATATGTGGGTTTTTGTTATTCATTGATAGCGCGGTCATCTGCTGATTTCCCATCAGGTTCAGTAGAACCTTCTTCCTCGGATTCCTTATCAGATGCTTTTCGCATCTTCTCCTTTTTGGAGAAGATCTTCTTGAACCAAGCTTTCATTTTTGGGCCGAACTTTTCTGAGTCGTCTTCTGTGGGGTCATTTTTAGTGGGGTCATCTGCGGATTCCCTTTCAGATGCTTTCGCATCTTCTTCTGTTGATTCCCCGTTAAGTGCTTTCGCATCCTTTTTATCTATCTTGATTCCGTTCTTGTACGTTTCCGTCTCTCTAACTTTACCTTCTTCGTATGTTTTTACTTTACCGTCAAGAGCACCGTTCTTTCGTTGTTCAATTCGGGAAATATTTCCAATGGAATCGTAAACCGTAATAGATTGAGAATTACGCTTAGTGATGATAAGGCTGTCGCTTATTTTGCGTTTGATTTTGCCCTTTCGAAGTACAATGCTTTCATTTTCTTGTCCCAATGCATTGTAAAACTTTTGGGTCCCCAATTGAGTTCCCGCAGACCAATGCTCTGATTTTTCAAGGGTTCCATTTTTTCTCCAATACAACCATTGACCTTGCTTTAAGCCTTTGTTGAATTGACCTTTGCTTGCAAGTTGTTTGTTTTGATAGAACGCTTCAAACTCTCCGTTAAGCACTACACCTGAAGCGCTTCCTTGTGTTGATAGAACGTGTTGCGCTTTGTACCAATAATAGAATTTTTCCTTTTTATAGATCCAAACGCCTTTTTTGTCTGAATCAAGTACGGTAAAATTGTAGGATAAGCCGTCCTGCTTCAAAGACCTCGTTAAATAGAAATCTTTTAGCGGTTTTTGTCCATAACAGGAAAGTACGCTGAATAGCATCAGCAAGCTCACGTAATTTTTCATGGGTCCGTTTTGTTTTGGAAGTGAGCATTACAATTCTCAACATCCATGTACAAAGTTCCGAATACATTTTGCTCCAATCAATACGCAAATGCACGTGAAAAACCACGTAATTTTACCTGTATTTGAAGAGGTTGAGCCGGTAAATACCGATTTTTCACAATTGTGGAATTAAAAATGTGTCGCATTATTGAACGCAAGTATTCCTTTGAATAGGACATTTCAACTGTTGAGGTGTTATGCGATTTATAGAGTTACATATCTGACTATTTTGAAACTTGTTTTAATACAAAATAAGTCTTTGATCCAAACGATTCAAGCCACTCTTATTTTAATTTTTTGGAAGAGCCCCAGACCCTAAAACCAATTCTCAGGGTCAAAACCGCGTAATACTACGCGGTTAATCAGGGCTTTTTACGTATTTCCTTTAAGGTATGGGTAGCATAACTTTGCAGTCACTCATTTAGAGTTTAATTATTTCCAATCATCAGAAAAATAAAGTAGTTATGAAGTCCCTTTTACCTAAATCCATGTTTCTACGAACAGTTGCTGCTTTTATAGTGTTTGCTTGTTTAGCATCAAATGCAAATTCTCAAATTGATTCTGTTGATGTGAATCTAAACTTCACGGTTGAAACGGATTCTACCATTTTAGATTCTTTAGGTAATTATTCAATCATTGATGTGATTAATGTAAATGCGACTATCAACGATGTCGATTTCTTAGGGGAATTAATAGTTACTGTTTACGATAGTGCTACAGATTATCCAGTTGCTATGCGTAAAATGACTGCTCAGCAAATCATTGATGCAAATCAAAAAGTAGGATCTATAGTCACTGTAAAATTGGATGGAATTGATCCATCGGGCTCTTATCGAGTAGAAACTCAAGTTCGAAATTTTCAGGGAGCCAATTTCCCGATGGTAACAACCAATTATAATTAAGAGTATGAATAAATTTATCACAAGGTGTCTTTCACTTTTGTCATTTGTTCTTTTGACAAATTCGTGGGGATATTCTCAATTAACAACTTCAACACTAACGTCTACTCAAGACAGTTACATTGATAGTAGATTGTCTACTAATAACTTTGGAGGCAATTCATCCATGTCTTCTTCAACATATATGTATGGTAGTAGAGGGGGAGCTCAGTATTATCGAAGATCATTCGTAGAATTTGATTTGGCGGATATTCCAGCGAATGCTACAATTTATTCAGCATCACTAGATGTTACAAGAACTGGTGGCGTTGCGGGTAATACAACTTGGCAAACCAAATTGATTACTTCAAGTTGGTCCGAAAATAGCATTACTTCATCCATACAACCTACCATTTCAACTTTGTCAACGAATCATGTCGAGACGACACCTGATCCAATAAGTTATGTTGATCAAATGGATGTGACGAGCATGGTGCAACGAATGGTCTCTGGTCAGATAGAAAACAATGGCTGGAGTATTCAGGTTAATCATGAGTCTTATTCAGGATCAACTGGAGCTAGTTTTTGGACCAGTGAGCATGGAACTGAAAGTTATCAACCTAAATTAGTTGTTCAATATTACATTCCTTTATCCATTGCCGCAGCAACGGTTTCACATGAATCTTCTACAGGTGCCGCTGATGGAAGTGTTTCATTTACATTGGCTGGCGGTTCATCTTCAAGCTATACGTATACATGGATTAATGGAGCTACAGGCGCGCAAATTTCATCCAATACATCTTCAAAAGCAGTTGCTTTAACTGGCCAATCTTATGGTTGGTATGGATTGCATGTAACGGGAACCAATGGAGAAAATTTTTATCAGGGCTTTATTATAGGTCAAGATTGCGAAGAGGTTACGATTACGTATCAGCCAGATAACAATTATGCTGACAATGCTTATACGTTCGATTGGGATACAGGTAACATTGATTATACATCAACTCCGATTCCAAATTCAACGGCATTATTAGCGCAAAGTTGGACGCATAGTGGAACATGGACTAAGAGAATAAGTTGGCTGAACTTTAAGTTGTGGGTAGATGATGAATTGGATATTACCCAGGCTGACATGACCTTAACTGGATACAACCATGCAAGTTTAACGGGAACAAATGAGTCTCAATTTGATATCGTTACGGAAGGTTGGAATGAAAACTATTTGACATGGGA
>JAWUWJ010000141.1:0-10747 GCA_034111925.1 Crocinitomicaceae bacterium | reverse complement strand
AGCGTTCCTCCAAACCCAGAATGGATCAAAACCTCATTTGTGTAGTTGTTGTTTTCAATCTGATAATTGGTTTCTACATACATCATGTGCCCATTGAAAACCAAACTTAACTTTTTATAGCTTTCATCTAATTCTGGCAAGTAGGAGTGAATAATCATGATGTTTTTATCAAAATTTAATTCAATTACCTTGTCTTGAAAAAGGTTCGGTCCAAATTTTCCATCTGCGCTTGGTCCGGTGTTTTTATCTTCCCAAACCGTTACGTTGTTCCATTCAAAATCCTTTATTTTTAAATAATTCCCAAGGCTGTATCTGGTTTCACTTTCCCCGCCCCAAGTGACTCCTCGTTCAGAATTATTGAAACTTTTATTGGTTACTTTTTTGACCGCATCTTCTGTTAGACTAATTGCGCCTTGTGCTGTGTGAAACATCAAACTTAAGGTGTCAACTTCATTGAGAACCGTTTGGATAATAATGTTGTTGGACTCCGTTAAAATAAATGGAATAGTGTCATGTGTAAGAGCTAAATCTTCCTTATTTATAAAGGTGATTCCGCTCTTTATTTGCGTTAAACAGGTATCCGTATCGTTTAAAATGACAAGAAAATTCTGTTTTTCATAAAGCGCAATTTGAAATGAAATAGTGTCAATATCAGAATAGAAGGTAATTGATTTTGTTTGTGTCGTTTTATCTGCAGCATAAATATCCAATTCTAAGGCAGGGTCAATTGTCCAATAGTTTTCTTTAAAGGAATTACCATCTTTAACAGACAAATCACTTGTGTTGGTTCTCAGAACGGGTAAATCATTTTGAGCAATACTACATGTGCTGACTGCTGTAAATAGTAATAATAGGCTTGTTAACTTCATTGGTTTATGTTAAAGTCAATAATGAATGGGTATTAAAAGTACGATTTATTCTATTACTCCATGAGGCACCCCTTGTTAGATTAATGTTAAATACAACCCTTTCGAAATAGAAGAATGTATTGTTTTTAAAGATGGCGATCTGATTCATTCCGGTCGATCGCACTGGGGATTGTGCATACAAAAAATAGCCATTTAGGTGATCCCAAATGGCTATTCCTTATACAATTAGCTCGTTTTCTAATTTCTTCCAGCCATTACACCACCATCAATATCCCAAATTGCACCTGTGATCCAAGATGCTTTTTCTGAAAGTAAGAATAGGATGCTATTTGCAATATCAGTGGGCTTTCCGTTTCTTCCAATTGGATGAAAAGCGTTAAAACCTTCGAGTGCTTTTGCAGCTTCTTCTTGCCCTCCAAATACTCCGTGGTAAACTGGTGTGTTGACAACGGCTGGGGATACTGCATTCACTCGGATATTATCATCTGCTAACTCCATCGCTAGATTTTGTGTTAAAGAATGCAATCCTGATTTTTGCATTGAGTAAGCAGAAGATGGTGTTGCTTTTACAGCTTGCTTTGCCCACATTGATCCTACATTTACGATAGATCCTCCTTCAGTGGATTTCATTTTTTTTGCGGCACTTTGGGTGATAAAAAAGAAGCCTCTGTTTAAATCTAAGTAAGAATCATAATCTTCTAATGTGTGATCTAGAAAGGGTTTTGGCCCAAAAATCCCAGATGCATTTACGAGGTAATCGAGGTTGTCCAATGATTCGATTGTTGAAATTAGTGATGCTACTTCAGCTGAATTAGAAATGTTTATGGCATGCTTAATTAAGTTTGGAGCGTCTGCTATTTTGTTAATGTTTCGACCTACAATGTGCACTGTTGCTCCACCTTCTAATAATGCGTTTGTTGTTGCATTCCCAATTCCGCTTGTACCTCCGATAACTAAGGCTACTTTTTTTTCGAATTCTTTCATTTTGATTTATATTTAAATTAATAGACAGACAAGTCTGTCTTACTTGATGCAAATTTTTTTATTTTATGATTTGCGAACATAAATTCTTTGATTCTATTATTGGCCAATCAGCCTGATGCAAATGACTTTCAGCAACCGCACTTTCGTAGAGTAGATAAATTTTTCTGCTGAGAGATTCTGTTTCTTTTTCTCCAAGATTCTCCAGATTGTCGACCACTAATTCTGAAATTAGCTTGATGAAGTGGTTCTTTTGAATCTGTATTTCATTTCTGATTTTCTGATTTTCCTTCGGGATTTCAGAAACCGTTTTGATACACCAGCAGCCGTTAAAATCTTTATCCTTAAAAAAAAGTTCAAGAAAATCGAAGATTGCAAGTACTTGAGGCCTCCCTTTTGTTTTCGATTTACTGTACACTTCAATGTCATTTAAAAAAGTCGTGTTCTTGAATTGAAGGTAGGCAAGGCAGATGTCTTCTTTTGATTTAAAATGATTGTACAGCGTTGCTTTGGCAATTCCAGATTCGGAAATAATCTCATTTATTCCTGTTGAATTGTAACCATTCTTATAAAATAAGAATGAAGCCGTTTCAATAATGTTTTGTTTTACGCTGGAATGTTTCACTCGGCGAATATAACACAAATTTCCAATAGTAGACAAGTCTGTCTGTTTTTTTAGGGTAGGATACGTTTTCGCTGCCGCTCAAACGCCTCGTATTCCTTTCTTTTTGCTCTGCGGTATTTGAAACCGCCAAATTAAAGGTGGTATTTGAAGGAAATAGTATGTCCGTAAGCACGGCTGTAAATTGATTTGATAGGGATACTATATCCATAGAATAGACTAAAAGTGCCTGTGTCATAACCCAATTTCGGAGTCAAATAAAACAATGCTTTTTCCTGGTTAAAGTAGCAATTGGCTTCCAATCCAAAAATACTATAATGTCCTCCAAATGAAATTCCATTTGCTGGAATGTGTTCGTTTTTTTCTACAAAAAGTCGCCTGTAATTTGCATAAATGGAACCTGAAGCGATGGGGTGGTAGTAGGAGCCATACAGTTTAACTTCACCACCCAATCCGTAATGCAAGAGCTCAAAATGATTAGTGATTCCAATATGCAAGTAACCATCAGATTCACCATTGTAAAACATATCTGAAATTGCGCTTTTTAAGCTTAAACGTTTAGCGGCTTTTTTCACTTCAGCAATACTGTCATAAAACGCTTTTTCATTGAAGGGCAGAGTCGTATTGGAATTTGCTTCAGGTTCAACTATCTCTTGCGAAGTTGAGGCAAACGAGAGCAGCATAAAAAAGACGAGTATCAGTTTCAGCGGATTCAATAAATTTTGATTCTTCATAGGCTCAAATCTACAGAGATCGTTCAAGTTTGTTGAATCGAATAGCGTAAGACTCTGATTGTGATTTGTGAAATTCGCAATTCTTGTTTCGTTCAAACGCTAGAAAAATTGTAACTTGCAGGGACTAAAAATATACTACTATGAAATTTCGATTATTCCTTACAATTCTGTGCTCGTTCCTTTATTTATCATCAGGTGCGCAGCAAACCATTAATGCATCTATCATGAGTGATGGAATACAAAGGGATTACATTTTGTACGTTCCAGCAAATTACACGGGAGCTACGGCTGTTCCATTGTTGTTCAATTTTCATGGTTTCACGAGCAATGCAAGTCAGCAAATGTTTTATGGTGACTTTCGGTCAATTGCAGACACAGCAGGGTTCATTATTGTACACCCAGAAGGAACGCTTGATAACAATGGAGTAACACATTTCAATGTTGGATGGGGAGCAAGCACTGTTGACGACGTTGCTTTTTCAAGCGCATTGATTGATTCTATTTCGGCGCAATACAACATTAACCAAGACCGTGTATATTCCACTGGAATGTCGAATGGTGGGTTTATGAGCTTTAAATTGGCCTGCGAATTAAGTAGCCGAATTGCAGGGATTGGGTCTGTGACAGGTTCTATTTTACCATTAACCCTTTCTAATTGCAACGGGGTTCATCCTACTCCAATTATGCAAATTCACGGAACTGCGGATGCAACTGTACCTTATGGTGGTGGAGCAGGGTGGACGGAACCAATTGGTTCTTTAGTTGATTATTGGGCAAACTTTAATAATTGTACATCAACGCCGGTAATTGAAAACATGCCGAACATCAGTATTGTCGATGGAAGTACGGTGGAGAAATTTTCTTACTTGAACGGCTACAACTGTACTGAAGTGATCCATTATAAAATCACGAATGGTAGTCATACATGGCCAGGTTCTGTTTTTCCTTCCGCTGGAACAAATTATGATATTAATGCTTCTATTGAAGTTTGGAACTTTGTGTCTAAATATGACATCAATGGATTGATAGGTTGTGGAAACGTTGGTATTAATGAAGAAACACTAAACCCTACTTTATCTGTTTATCCGAATCCTGTTGATAACAAGCTTCAGATTGAAGGGCTTGAAAACATTAGCGATCTGCGTAAATTGACCATCACTGATCTTTCAGGTGCGGTATTGATTTCAGCAGAAAATGCTGAGAATGGAATTGACGTTTCAGAATTGTCAAGTGGATTCTATTTGGTTCATATTGAACATGCAACTGGTGAGCGTTCAGTTAAGTTCACGAAGAAGTAAGAGGATCGTCCAACCTGTATCATCCAATTCCTACATTGGATGGGTAAATGAAGCGAGTTGATCAGGAAGCAAAAACAAGAGTGTTCCTTGTTCAAATTTATAGGAGTTCGCCCGTATTGAAATTTTTATTTGGTCATCTTTTCTTTTATTGAAAGAAGAAACTGGTCGCTGGTGACTTCATGGTTCAAAAATTAAAATCGACTTGAGGCCATTGACGATCAACCGTAATTGGAGGGTGTGTCGGCGCATCAAGTCCAAATACCTGATGCACTTCAGAGATGCTTTTAATTTTATGGAATTCAGTCTTTTATGCTTTTTGTTTTAATTCTTTATAAGCGAAGTACGCAAAAATTACCGTAATTACTCCTCTGCTACTATCTCCAATCAAACCACTTGTTGCTCCTGTTTTAAAGAAGCTTACAATTCCGAATAGAAAAAGAAAAACTCCAATTACAACTCCTAAAGTTATTCCAGATAAATTTCTTTTTACCGTCCAATAGATACTCAAAATCATAAGGGCGGTTAACAGCATTAAATACATTCCTAAGGCCATGCCAAGAAGATCGAAATCACTGGTATATGTTATTTGAAAAGCACTTTTTAAGGTGCCTGGCAAGTCAATCAATAAACTGGAGCCAATTCCCAATTCGGCCAATGCTTGAATCGCTAATAATGCAATGAAAATTCGTGTTGCTATTTTTCTTTCTTTTTTCATGGCCTTCTTATTATTATTTAGTTCTTAAAATTTAACGCCTGTCATTTCTTCGGACAAGTCCCAAAGTTTTCTAGCCAGTTTTTTGTTGTGAGACAAGTCTGTTGATTTCACAATTTTGGGATTTCCTTTCATTTCTTGAAATCCTGAAGGACCATAATAGTTTCCAGAGTCAGCTTCAGTATCAATTGCAGCGCGAAGTGTTGGCAAGACGCCTCGATCCACCTTTTGCGAAAATATAGGGTTCAAAACTCGGAAAAAGAGAGAATGTCTTTGCAAGTCAGTACTTGTCCATCCGGGGTGTGCAGCCGTGAAAATAGGCGCGTTCGGAATTTGTTCGAATTTCCGAGCGAGTTCATAAATGAAATAGAGGTTTGCCAGTTTACTGTCTCCGTAAGCCTTCCCCGTTTTGTAAGGACGCGTCTCCCAATTGAAGTCGTTGAAATCAATGTCGCCGGATCTGTGAGCGATACTAGAAGTAGCAACAACTCTAGGATGTGCGGACTTTAGGATCAATGGCATTAATAATCCGGTGAGCGCAAAATGGCCAAGATGATTTGTTCCCATTTGTAGCTCAAATCCATCTTCAGTTTTTGAATACGGACTCATCATTACGCCAGCATTATTGATTAGAATGTCAATTTTTTCATGCTTCGATTCGACCTCGTTAACAAAGGATTTTATGGATTTCAAACTTCCAAGATCTAGTTTTAGAACGTTGATTTTTGAGTCTGAATAATTTTTGATGATTTCTTGAGAAACTTGCTCTCCCTTCTCAACATTTCTTACCGCCATAATTACCGTTGCGTTTTTTTCCGCCAATACTCTCGTAGCTTCTTTTCCTAATCCGCTAGACGCACCTGTAATAATTACAGTTTTTCCTTTTTGATCAGGGATGTCGGCTCCCGTCCATTTTGACTTTGACATAAGATTTTCTTTTAAGGTTTCCTTTACAAATTTGATGATTAATTGCAAAGGGGATTTATACAATTCGCAGAAGGTTGAACACATTTCGCAGAATTCTCTTATTTCTGCTTTCGTGTCTAATCAATCAATTCACCGTGATTGTACGTTTCAGTACTCGTGAAAATTCCTGCGGGGTATTTTGTCCAAAGTCCATGTCTTAATCCATCTTTAACAGGTCCTGTTTTCCAAATTGCTCCGTTCTCATCAAGGATTATATGAGTGCCGTTTCCATTTACAACTAAGGGCTTACCTTTAGGATCGTAGATGTTGACATATTTGAAGTTCTCGCCGAATGGAGAAGATCCACCCAGGTAAAAAAGGTCTTGATACTTCCGACCATTGGAATAATAGAGCGTTGCTTTTCCAATATAATCATCAAACATGCATTGTTTTTCAGACTTCAATTGACCGTTTGGATGCCATTCTTTTTGACGCCCGTGTAATTTATCATATCTATAATGCGCTTCACTGGAAAGAGCGAAATCGGCAAATTTAGTATAGTAATCCAGCCAGATACTGTCTTTTAAATTGTTCAAATAATAGCCTTCGACATTGATTTCCTTTCGAGTATAATTCCGCCATTTTATATACTTTCCATTTGCTTTACTGTCGATGAATGTATATTCTTCAAAGTTGATGATCTCGTTCTTAATTCCCTGTTCTACACCAATATAAATTTTAACGACTCTACCGTTTAATTTTCCATCCTTCATTTCAAAGATGAGTTCTACTTCTTTGGAGTAGTCCGACAACGAAGCCCAAGTCCCATTGGGTAAATCACTAAATTGAGCCGTATCGGTTAGTATCGGAAAGAAATAGCTGGATATGTTAATTGAACTGTCAATGCTAACAGAATCACCTTGGAAATAAAGACAATTAATGCATTGATTTTGAGAGAACCCATTGGAATAAAAGGTAAGCGATATCAGAACTAGAATGCACTTGATCATATTCGTTAATTTTTGGGCAAGTAATATGCATTTGCTCAATATTTATGAGCCTACTAAAATCTCAGAATTGCAATGAACCAATTGATGTCTTAGTTGCATTTTATCCCCAACTGATCTTCTGCATCAAGGATTCCCAATTCTTTTGCGGTTAAAGCGTCAATACAATAACCAACTTGATCCATGAGTATTTTTATTTGAGCTCTTACCAGATACGCAAATGCATTTTTCTTGTCCAATTCGATCGCCGTATTGCATTCTGTCAATGCTTCCAACAAATTGTCATCGTTAATTTTTTTCTTGTTAAAAACGGGCAATGTCGTTCTCTTATTTCCAACGTATTTTGAATTAACATAGAATCCCATATTAATTGTATTGTACTGAAGTGCCTTCTTTTTGTTGATTAGAGCAAAGGCCATATTTACGTGAGGCAGAGGATTGGTCTTATCGTACGCGATAGCATTTGAAAAATCACTTTTGGCTTTCTCATAGTCGCCTTGCACATTGTGAATTACGCCTCTGGTAGTATAATAAGACGACAATACCACCTTATATTCTGGCCGTTCCTTATACTCAAGAAGTAAATCAATGGCACTGTCTGCGTAAGAAATCGCGACTTCATAACTTCCTGTATTTGCGTAGGATTCGGCGAGACTTCCATAAACTGCTGCCACAGAGCCTGACTCATAAACATCGAGTAACTGACCCATGTTTTGGAATTTTGGATTTTCCATAATTTCTGGAATTACATCTCCCTTGAATTGCAAAAACTTGATGTAATCGGCTATAGCCTCGGAATCATTGCCCATTGCTTTAAGCGCATTTCCCCTGAACGATAGGAGCATTGGACTTTTGGGGAATTGAATCAACCCTTTGTCATAATGTGTTTTTGCTTGCTCAAACTGATTGAGGTTATAGGCAGCAATTCCTCTTTGATAATAATAGCTTTTCTTGCTTAGATTGCAAAGTGCCTCAAGTTCTCCTTTCAAGTAATCAATGGCGGATTCATTCTCTTCCGTTTTCTCGATCAATTCGAGTGCTTTGTTGTTATCGGCGCAAGTACCGTCCATATCTTCAATGCTATATCTGGCAATGGCACGATTCATATAAGTTAAGTGCCTCGTACTGTCAATTTGCAGTGATAAATTATAATTCTCAATCGCCTCATCATGCCTTTCAAGAAACTCTAGGACTGTTCCTTTTGCACCGTAATATTTATAATCCGCTGGCTTAAGCTCAACGCAACGATTTAGGTCGATTAATGCTTTATCCCAATCTTGAATATTGATAAAATACTGGGATCTTGGGTATACAACTTCAATGTTATTTGAATCAAGTAAATACGCTTTGTCAAAGTCACCTTTAGCCAATGAACTGTAACCGGCGTTCATATTGTAAGTTCCTCTATATGCATAATATTGTGCTTCGTCTGGATTCAGCTTAATTGCCTTGTTATAGTCAAACAAAGCACTTGTTTTATCATTGTTAAACTCCTTTATTCTTGCTCTAAAAAAATAAGCGTTTCCATTGTTTTCGTCTTTTTCTATTGCAGTATTGAGCAACTGTATGGCCTTATTAAGATTCCCTCTGTTTGCCTCAATTTTGCCTAAATTATTATAACAATTTGAGCAGTTTGGATTGAGTTCGAGGGCTTTTCTGTAGTCTGATTCGCCTTTATCAAGTTCAGTCATTCCAATATAAGCGTATCCTCTTCCTCTATAGTACATTTCATTGGAGCTATTTTGAGCAATCAATTTGTCATAATAGGGGATTGATTCAGCGAATTCTCTAGCTTTCAGTAAAGAGTCTGCATGAGCAAATGTCTCGTCTTCTGATTGTGAGAAAACGCTTGTTGCAAATAGGCAGAAGAGGAGGGGTATCTTTACTGTTTTGATCATTTTGAATGTTGTTAGCGGTTTGAGGACATGCTCTATATAGACTATTAACTGCGATATGTTATCTCTAAGATAGTAATGGTTTTTCTAATTTGTAGCATAAGCTATTCTTAATATACTGACTACTAAAATAGATACAACAGCAATTAACTTAGAATCATAACCATCTTAAACGACAATTGTGATTTCATCTGTTTTAGTTGTTAAATAGATGAAGCCGTAAACCAACATCAAATTTTAAAAATGAACTGTACTGCTCTTCTTCATCAATTAAATCGCTGGTTTGATTGATAACAATTTCCGATCGTCCTTCGCTGAAATACGGCGCGTAATTTAAACCTATGAAAGGGGAGATTTTCAACTTATTGCTCAGTTCAAATAAATACCCAATATTCAAATGAAGAGATCCTCCGACTTGAAATGACCTTACTGCTTTGTCATCAATCATATACGTCTCATTGTTCTGCTTTTTATTTAGGAGACCGAAAACAGCACTTACTTCGAGCTCTGAATAGAAGTTACCGAACTTATCAGTGTTTTCGAAATAGAGAAGATAGCCCAATTCAAGCATGTTGAATGCGATTTTTGAATTCAAATTAGGATTGTCAGCAGTGCTTTTGAAAAGAGAATAATCTACAGCTATTCCTGATTTTAAGTTCTTTTCAGATTGAAATAAATAGGATAGACTGGAATGAATTCCATTATCAAGTAGAGGCTGTTTCTCATCTAAAAACGGTCGACTAAAATTATAGGTTTGAATGAGTCGATCAAATTGTTGCGAATATAAGTTGCTATATCCAATTCCAATTCTCAATTCTTGACTGTAGCTTGTTCCTGCAAGCAAGAAAACTATAAATGCGAAGAAGATTTTCATAGTTACTTTGTTAGGATATTTATAACCTCACGATAACCTGTTTCAAGCGCTCCATGAACGGTTTGATGGTGGCCGTTTAAGTTCATCGCTTCACCAGCGAAAAAGAGTTTGTTGTCAACCGGTTGAGCAGCTATACTTCTAGAATTCCCAATCCCGACTTTACTAAATGAATACGCTCCTTTTATAAATGGATTCGTTGTCCAATTTTCAACGTGTGAGTCAATGAATGAAGCTGTTGCTTGGCCTGCATACATCGTGTCCAATTCTGCCAACAGAGCGTTTGTAATCGCTGTGTCGCTTCCCAAAGAGCTCAAGTGTTCAGCTTGAAGACCCATTACGAATGCCAAAAGGACATTGTCCGTTCCGTTTTTTCCAATGATTTCATCAGCATAGGCTGCGCATATTTCACCTCCAGCGATATTCTCATCGTAAAATTTTGAATTAAACTTCAAGAACACCTTCATACCTGCGCCCATTCCAATTTTGTTGAATGCATCAATTTTTGTTTGTGGCAATGCAGGTTCAAATTCAATGTCATTGTCTTGTAAAATAGTGATGGGAACAGTAAGAATTACTTTATCTGCTTGATGCGTTCCTCCAAGGCTATCGGTCACAACAATACTATCTGCTGAATAATTTACTTTAGTTATTGCGGTATTGAGTAGAATTGAACCTTTGATTTCTTCCGTTATGTTTTTATCGATTAAATCAAAAAAGGTTTCTTCAAACTTAAAGTCAGTATCTCCTGAATTCCATCCCTCTTCTTCAACAGCATTCCATTTAGCGGAGATATTCGATGAATCAGCGCCGGAATCCCCAGCAAGCTGTTCGACAATGTATTTGTATTCA
>JAWUWJ010000140.1:0-43126 GCA_034111925.1 Crocinitomicaceae bacterium | reverse complement strand
GATCTTAGGATTGATCGTAATGTCTTTTTCAAGTTGTTACGTTTTGGAAATGTCTCGTAAAAAAGAGCATTGTGAATTATTTGTTCTCTACGAAGTAAATAGCGACAAGTCAAAAACTGTAATGTGGGAGGATTACCATTGCGGCCCCGGAACTGGGATGACACGAATGTCGCGAAGAATTAAAAGAAGAAAATTGGAAACGAAATTTCCAAATAAAATATTTTCGAACGATCATTACCCATACAGTCAAGGACAAACGCTAAAGTTCGACTCGAAGTCTAACTCGTATATCGAGAAGAAATAGTACTACTTGTTATTGCATTCCCTATTCTCCAATAAATCATTAATGAAAAGCACAATTTTTCGTCTATTAGTCCTAAGTTCTATTTTACTTCTTCTAACGCGTTGTGAATTACTCATGATTTTCATTGAAGAAGACCAGGGGGCATGTGAGAGATACTCCATTTACAGATCAGCTTTATTCGGTAATGACCTGTTATGGGAAGGAACTGCTTGCGAGGAAGAATGCGTTCAGCTTAAGGGTAGGTTCGAGGAAAAATTGGAGATGTATAATGAGGTTTACGGAAGTGGATGCGTTTATTCTGAACATGTCAATTACACCAGTGATTTTTAGTTATAACGATTCATGAATTGAACTAGAGGGTGTATAATTGCCGCGGCTTTTCACAAAACAAATTTATTAATCTACAGGCCTGCTGATTTCTCAGTGGGCCTGTTTTGTTTATGTCGATGGTACGGCTACTTTATTATCTTTAGCCGTAATCGAATAATTGAAATTATAAATGATCATTAAAAAAATTCAATCCTTGTACAATCCCGAACGCTATCACGGCTGGGGAAGATCAAAAAATTATTTTGAAGGATGGTATTACAAAATGATCAGTGCAGATGAAAAGCATGCGATTGCTATTATTCCAGGAATTGCAATGGATGAAAATGGCAAAAAGCAAGCCTTCATTCAAGTCCTCGACGGAAAAAACTTAAAGGCAGATTACGTAAAATTCCCTTCAAGTTCTTTTGAAGTGGGAAAAGGTGAATTTCAATTAAATATGGAGGGAAATCATTTTTCATCTTCAAGATTGCACCTTGACATGTCTGATTTTAAAGGTGAGATTGAATTCGTCGATCAAGTTCCATGGCGTAAAAAGTGGTATTCACCTGGAATTATGGGCCCCTTTTCATTTATGCCTTTCATGGAGTGCTATCACGGTATTTTGAGCATGGACCACTCTTTAAAAGGAAGTCTTACAATTAACGGTGAGAAAATTGACTTTAATAATGGAAGAGGATACATGGAAAAAGATTGGGGACGTTCTTTCCCTATTGCTTATTTCTGGATGCAATCCAATCATTTTAGCAAAGAAGGCGTTTCCCTTAAAGCTTCAGTAGCAAAAATACCATTCGCAAAAGGAAAATTTGTAGGGTTTATTGCTGGCCTGTGGCTGGATGGTAAATTGATCCGATTCACAACCTATAACGCTTCAAAACTTATTCGCTCTTTTGCAGATGAAAAGACGGTTGAAATAAAAATGAAAAACCCGAAGTACATTCTTCACATAAATGCAATAAGAAGTGAAACTACTGAGCTAGCGTCTCCGATTTTGGGTTTCATGGATGGGAGAGTTGAAGAAAGCATGACTGCGGTTCTTGAAGTTAAATTAATTGATAAGAAAACAGGAAAAATTATTTTTGAGGATAAAGGAAGGAATGCCGGTTTGGAAGTTGCTGGAAAGATAGACGAGATCATTATCTAACAAGAACGAATTATGTGGATTTTAACCGAATTCAATTGACTTCGTTCATTCCTTCACAGATTTCCAACAATTGCAAGTTTTAGATTTAAAGTTGTAGAGGATTTTATATTTAGATATTTCGAAAATTATTACATTTGGCAACCCAATTTAATTTGGGGAATAACATTAGACACAAGATCATGAAAACGTTACAATTTAGAGAAGCCCTTAGAGAAGCGATGAATGAAGAAATGCGTGCGGATAAGAACGTATTTTTGATAGGAGAGGAAGTGGCTGAATATAACGGAGCTTATAAAGTATCTCAAGGGATGCTTGATGAGTTTGGAGCAAAAAGAGTTATTGATACTCCAATTGCCGAGTTAGGATTTACTGGAATTGCCGTAGGTGCTTCCATGAATGGTCTTCGACCTATTGTTGAGTTCATGACTTGGAACTTTGCAATCTTAGCTGCCGATCAAATTATCAATAGTGCTGCAAAAATGCTGCAAATGTCTGGAGGTCAATTTCATTGTCCTATAGTGTTTAGAGGTGGAAATGGTCCTGCAGGTCAATTGGGCGCGACACACTCACAAAGTTTTGAAGCGTTTTATGCGCAATTTCCAGGTTTGAAAGTGATAACACCTTCAAATCCTTACGATGCGAAAGGTTTATTGAAAGCAGCAATTCGAGACAATGATCCAGTAGTTTTCTTGGAGTCTGAGAAAATGTATGGGGATAAAGGTGAAGTGCCAGAAGGAGAATATATTATTCCAATTGGTGTCGCTGATATTAAAAGAAAAGGAACCGATGTAACGATCGTTACATTTGGAAAAATAATTAAGGTTGCACAAGAAGCAGCAGATATTCTGGCGAAAGACGGGATATCTTGCGAGATTGTTGATTTAAGAACAGTGAGGCCAATTGATTACCCAGCAGTTGTTGAGTCAGTTAAAAAGACAAACAGATGTGTGGTTGTTGAAGAAGCTCATCCATTGGCATCAATTTCTTCTGAAATTGCATACCATGTGCAGCGCTACGCATTTGATCATTTAGATTCGCCAGTAATGAGAGTTACTCAAACAGATACACCGTTTGCGTTTTCTCCTACACTAATTGCTGAGGCATTACCGAATGTAGATAGAATCGTAAAGGCCGTAAAAGCAACGATGTACAGAAATTAATTATAGAATCACGTAATATTACGTGCTATTGTGAACTCTAAATTTTGTAGATTTGGGCTCGCTCGAGTAAAAATACTTTTACTATAGCTAGACCACACTATCACTATTTTAAGCAAGAGTTCATCTTGCTAAAATCATTTTAAAAGCCCTCTTGGTTTCCACGAGGGCTTTTACCGTCTTATTAAAGAATGTGCGATGATTGTGAATTCCTCCAATTCAACTGAAACGTTTGCGTCGTTGTCAAGGTAGATTTGCATTTCGTCATTTGTATGCCGCACTTCCGGAAGGTTGTATTTCCAAATCAAGGTTGTGAATTCAGATTCACTCAGTTTTTGAGAAACCTCAAAGTCCCTCCATCCATATACATTATAAGAACTAACGGCCTCCATTCTCAACAAGGAGCTCAAGTTTTTGTTGGAGGTCTTTGCTTTTATTCGCACCTCAAACATTGTTTCATCCGTTTCAACAAGTTCAAGAATGTTAATCCTTCCAATTGTTAAGTCCTCGGTAGGAGTTGAACGCATTGGTTTTTTTAAGCTGAAAATTTCTCTTGAAATTATTTTTCGACTCGGAGATGGAAATTTCTTTTGAATTACAATCCAGCCCAAATTCGATTTGTCAATTAACAATCTGCTTTGGTCATATTTCGGAATGTCCAACCGTCCGAAAATGTACCAATAATGTTCTCCAGTCATCCGCTCTCCATGCAAATATCCAAGGTCCATTTGTTTGCTTTGCACAAGGTTGAGTGAAAGGCAAGTGATAGAGAATAAAGCAATCACAGAGATCCAAAGTTTGTTGCGAATTGTTGCAAGAAATACAGCAATGACCAAACCTATAATTGGATAGATGTCTACCATTACGCGTGAGCCAAAGGAAGTCGCGTAATACCATGTCTCCCAAGAACACATGATATAGATATAAAGCAGAATGAAACTTAACGAAGCCCAGAATAGTCTTCTATTTTTATTATACAGAATATAAAGCCCCAAAGGAGTCAATAGGAACAATGGTGAATACAGTAACCATCCTTTTCGGTAAGAGATTAGAAAATCCAAGAGGTTTGGGTCTGTAAGCGCAATGTCTTCAGTGTGAAGGTTTGGCGTTATCAATTCTCCTCCGACGGAATACCAATAGATGATCTGTGGAATGTTCCAGAGCAACGAGAACAATGGAAAAAGAAGAATTGATTTCCAGAACTTTTTTGTATTTCCATATTCTTTGGCGAGGAAGATTAGTGGAATTAATCCGATTAGAACCTGAGTGGGTCGAATACTTGATGCTAGTCCAAAAATGACAACCGCATAAATCAAATTTCGCTTGTTTTTCGTTTTTGAGAACTTGAAAAAGTGATACAGAAAAATGGAGTTCAGCGCAAATAAATACAGATGCGGCAAATCATATTGTCTGGTAAATGTTACAAACAGGTTGGTACCCAAATAGATCAATAAGAGCGTCCATCCTGTAGTTTTATCAGAAACATACAGTAGCAACAGTTTTCGGAAGTAAACAAGTCCTAGGAGTATGAAAAGTAAAATATTTATGATTGACGCTACGTGATATGGAGTGCTGAATCCGTCTGTTTCATAACCAGAAGATCGTGCAATGGTATCTCCTACTAAATAAGAAGGCAGGTATATATAGGACAGACCGATATGATAAATGTCAATGTAGTTTCCATTTTCACGTTGAGCCAATTGATAAACGGGAAATTCTTCACAATGTTTGTTTTGGATTTCTTGTGCCCACGCTGGAGTCATTTCTAAAGAGCCTTTTTCAAACAAATGCGGCAGGTACATGTAATATCCAAATCCATCAGCAACGGTTAAGCAACGATCAGGGTTTGAGTTTAACTTGTCTAAGCGATGAATGGCAGCCAAGCAAAAGATGAATGATAGTAATATCAAAATCTTTCCTGAGAAGCTCTTAAAAACGTTCATTTGGCGTTCTAGTTGTTGGTGAATTGAAATGCACAGTTCGCGTTGCAATGATAATCAATTAATATTTCCGTTGAATCTATTTTAATTGATTGAAATTAATGAACGTTAAAAGATTGTATACTTTAGTATTGAATTTGACATTAGAAATCCATTATCATGAAAAAGCGCACTTGTATCTGTCTAAATCCTTCTTCGCAAGTTTGGGGTAAGGGCAACGCGATTAGGCATTTTAATTATAAGTTGATAAAATGAAGCTGCTAAAGAAGGTGCTTTATGTTTTATGGATTGTTATCGCTTTAATTGTTTTGGGTGTTCTGCTTGTGAATCCATCTTTCTTTAGTGTCGATAATCTCACATCATTCATTCGGCAATTTGAATCGCAACTTTTGTTGGCATATATACTATTCTCTTGTATAAGAGGTTTGTTTTTAATTCCCAGTACTCCACTTGTCTTAGCTGGTGCAGTTCTTTTTCCAGATTCGCCTATCACCGTTATCATCATTTCAATGATTGGCATATTATTTACGACATTGATGCTTTATTACTATTCCGATACTTTGGGGTTTAGTAAAAAGTTAGAGGCTAAATTTCCTGCGAAGATGATTAAATGGAAGGGGCGTCTTCAATCAAAAAATGCGATTTGGATAGTTTTGTTGTGGTCGTTTTTTCCATTCGTTCCAACCGATCTGATCTGTTATGTTGCCGGAATTGTAAAAATGCCGTTGAAGTATTTATTGCTCGGAGTTTTAATCGGAGAATTGATTTTAGTAAGCTGCTACGTTTTATTAGGGACAGGTATTTTTGAATGGTTCATGTCCTAAAATAAAGTCACTGATATCTTGATTTGAATGAATCACGAAATAATTGAATTCTTGATTAAAAAATTGAATTTTCTGTTTCATTTATTTTATTTCTTCACTACCTTTGAATCAATCGAAAAGTTCAAATTCGATTCCCAAAGTCGGATTATTTTACCGACGAAAAGGTGAAAAAAAGATGTAAACACGTTATTGTGAAAAAAGTGTCATTTTTTACCGTTATCCCTTGATTTATAAAAATTTCCTGCTATCTTTGCACCCCGAAAAGTGTTTTTGGGACAGTGAATTTATTAACTAAAGTAACAGTATTTTTATGCCAACTATCCAACAATTAGTTCGCAAAGGGAGAACAGCGGTGGTAAAGAAAAGCAAGTCAGCAGCACTTGATTCTTGCCCGCAGCGTAAAGGGGTATGTGTAAGAGTTTACACCACTACACCTAAGAAGCCAAACTCAGCAATGCGTAAAGTTGCCAGAGTAAGACTTACAAATGGTAAAGAAGTGAATGCTTACATCGGTGGTGAAGGTCATAACCTTCAAGAGCACTCGTTAGTATTAGTACGTGGAGGAAGAGTAAAAGATCTTCCAGGTGTACGTTACCACATCGTTCGTGGTGCGGAAGATACAGCAGGTGTTGAAGGAAGAACACAACGTCGATCGAAGTATGGAGCTAAGAGACCTAAGAAGTAACCTTTTAAGATTTAAAAGAAGATGAGAAGAAGAAAAGCGAAGAAGATAGCGATCCTTCCAGACCCAAAGTTTAATGACAAGCAAGTAACTAAGTTTGTCAACAACATGATGTTGGACGGAAAAAAGAACCTATCATTTAAAATATTTTACGAAGCGATTGATATCGTTGACGCAAAAGTTGAAGAAGCAACAGGTTTAGAGACTTGGAAGAAAGCATTGGAGAACATTAATCCTCCAGTTGAAGTACGTAGCCGTCGTGTTGGTGGTGCTACTTTCCAAATTCCTACACCAGTTCGTGAAGGACGTAAGCATTCATTAGGTATGAAATGGTTGATCGGATATTCTCGTAAGAGAAACGAAAAAACGATGGCACAAAAATTAGCTGCAGAGATTATCGCTGGATCTAAAGAAGAAGGTGCTGCTTACAAGAAGAAAGAAGATACATTAAGAATGGCTGAGGCAAACAAAGCATTCTCACACTTTAGATTTTAATCAAGATGGCTAGAGATCTAAAATTCACAAGAAATATTGGTATTGCCGCGCATATTGATGCAGGTAAAACTACTACGACTGAGCGTATCCTTTATTACGGTGGTGTAAATCACAAGATTGGAGAAGTTCACGATGGTGGAGCTACGATGGACTGGATGGAGCAAGAGCAAGAAAGAGGTATTACAATTACTTCTGCTGCTACTACTCTTAAATGGGACTACCGTAAGCAAGAATACCACGTAAATATTATTGACACACCAGGTCACGTTGATTTTACTGTTGAGGTAAATCGTTCATTACGTGTACTTGATGGTTTAGTATTCTTATTTTCTGCAGTTGATGGTGTTGAGCCTCAATCAGAAACTAACTGGAGACTAGCAAACAACTACAATGTTCCTAGAATTGGATTCGTTAATAAAATGGACCGTCAAGGAGCTGATTTCTTAAACGTGTGTAAGCAAGTTAAAGAAATGTTGGGAAGCCACGCTTTACCATTACAAATCAACATCGGAGCTGAAGATGATTTCATGGGAGTTGTTGATTTAATCAACTTCAAAGGAATTACTTGGAGTGAAGAGGATATGGGAATGACTTTTCAAGAAATTCCTATTCCAGAAGACATTATCGATGAAGCTCGTGAGTTAAGAGGTGAATTGCTTGAAGCAGTTGCTGAATTTGACGAGTCGTTGATGGAAAAGTATTTCGAAGATGAAAACTCTTTGACTGAACGCGAAATTTTGAATGCATTAAGAGAAGCTACAATCTCTGGTAAAGTTGTACCAATGATGTGTGGTTCTGCATTTAAGAACAAAGGAGTTCAGGCAATGTTAGACATGGTAATGGAAATTCTTCCATCTCCAATGGACGTTGAAGCAATTATTGGAACAAATCCTAAGACAGACGAAGAAGAGTCACGTAAGCCATCAGTAGATGAGCCTTTCGCAGCTTTAGCGTTTAAAATTGCAACGGATCCTTTCGTAGGCCGTTTGTGTTTTACACGTGCTTACTCTGGTAAATTAGAGGCAGGTTCTTACGTGTTAAATGCTCGTTCTGGAAAGAAAGAACGTATTTCACGTATCTTCCAAATGCACGCTGATAAGCAAAACCAAGTTCCAGAATTAGGAGCAGGTGATATCGGAGCATTCGTTGGATTTAAAGATATTAAGACAGGAGATACATTGTGTGATGAGAAACACCCAATTGTATTGGAATCAATGGATTTCCCAGATCCAGTTATTGGTGTTGCAATTGAGCCTAAAACTCAAGCAGATGCCGATAGATTAGGTGTTGGGTTGTCGAAATTGGCAGAAGAAGATCCTACTTTCCAAGTAAAAACTGATGAAGATTCAGGACAAACAATTATCTCAGGAATGGGTGAGTTGCACTTGGAAATTATTGTAGATCGTTTGAAACGTGAGTTTAAAGTTGAGGTGAACCAAGGTGCTCCTCAAGTTAGCTACCGTGAGAACATTACTGCTCCAATTGATCATAGAGAAGTATTCAAGAAACAATCAGGTGGACGTGGTAAATTCGCAGACATCGTTGTTTTAATTGAGCCTCAAGATGATCTTGAGAAAACAGGATTAGAATTCATTAATAAAATTAAAGGTGGTAACATTCCAAGAGAATTTATCCCTTCAGTTGAAAAAGGATTCAAAGAATCAATGAAGAATGGTATTCTTGCTGGTTTCGAAATGGATGCAATGAAAGTTACATTGACAGATGGTTCTTTCCACGCTGTCGATTCAGATGCTTTGTCTTTTGAATTGTGTGCTAA
Organism: Crocinitomicaceae bacterium; assembly: GCA_034111925.1. Taxonomy (GTDB): domain Bacteria; phylum Bacteroidota; class Bacteroidia; order Flavobacteriales_D; family Crocinitomicaceae; genus UBA4466. The sequence goes on along the minus strand of JAWUWJ010000140.1, from coordinate 34,476 downwards.
GTTGGCATTCAAACATGCATTGCCGAAAGCAAGTCCAGTACTTCTTGAGCCAATGATGAACTTGGAGGTGGTAACACCAGAAGAGAACATGGGTGATATCGTAGGTGACCTTAACCGTCGTCGAGGATTGATGAAAGGAATGGATGATAGAGCTGGATCTAAAGTTGTTAAAGCGGATATTCCATTATCGGAAATGTTCGGTTATGTAACTCAACTTAGAACAATGTCATCTGGACGTGCAACGTCAAGTATGGAATTCTCACACTTCGCTGAAGCTCCGAAAAATGTTGCTGAAGAAATAGTAGCAAAAATTAAAGGTGTAACAGCTAAATAAGAAAACGATGAATCAAAAAATTAGAATAAAATTGAAATCATACGATCACAATTTAGTTGATAAATCAGCTGAGAAGATCGTTAAGACTGTAAAGTCAACAGGTGCTGTTGTTAGTGGACCAATTCCATTGCCAACTCACAAGAGAATTTATACTGTATTGAAATCTCCACACGTTAACAAAAAAGCACGTGAGCAATTCGAATTGTGTGCATACAAACGTTTGTTAGATATCTACAGTTCTTCTTCTAAGACTGTTGATGCATTGATGCGTTTGGAGTTGCCAAGTGGAGTTGATGTTGAGATCAAAGTGTAAGTAAATTAAGTTTATAAATAAATAATAGTTAAAGTATGCCAGGAATTATTGGTAGAAAAGTCGGAATGACTAGCGTATACAGTGCCGAGGGCAAAGCAATGCCATGCACAGTGATAGAAGCTGGTCCTTGTGTTGTGACTCAGGTCAAAACACAAGACAGAGATGGTTACGAGGCTGTTCAATTGGGATTTGGAGACCGCAAGGAAAAAAACACTCCAAACGCAATGAAAGGTCACTTTAAGAAAGCTAAAACAGACCCTAAGTCTAAATTAGCTGAGTTTAAAGGTTTCTCGGAACTTAATCTCGGAGATACAGTAGACGTAAACATCTTTTCAGAAGGTGAATTTGTCGCTGTAGTAGGAACATCAAAAGGTAAAGGTTTCCAAGGTGTTGTCAAACGTCACAATTTTGCTGGTGTTGGACAAGCAACTCACGGTCAGCACAACAGACTAAGAGCACCAGGTTCTATTGGAGCAGCTTCTTATCCAGCACGCGTATTCAAAGGAATGCGAATGGGTGGACAAATGGGTAACGAGCGCGTAAAAATGGAAAACCTTCAAGTCTTAAGAGTTCTTGCAGATAAGAATTTAATAATAGTGAAAGGGTCTATTCCTGGATCTAAAGGTTCAACCGTATTAATCGAGAAGTAATGAAATTAAAAGTAACAAGCGCAAAAGGAGCTGCTACGACTAAAGAAGTTAGCTTGTCAGAAGAGGTTTTCGGAATTGAACCTAATGATCACGCTATCTATTTAGATGTTAAGCAACATTTAGCCAACCGTCGTCAAGGAACGCACAAGGCTAAAGAAAGAGCTGAAATCTCTGGATCTACAAGAAAGATCAAGAAGCAAAAAGGAACAGGTGGAGCACGTGCTGGTAGTATCAAGTCTGGTACTAGAGTAGGTGGTGGTCGTATATTCGGCCCTCGTCCACGTAACTACCATTTCAAGTTAAATGTGAAAACGAAAAGATTGGCGCGTATGTCAGCTTTCTCTCACAAGGCTAAATCAAACGATATCTTAGTTATTGAAGATCCAAAATTGGATGCAATCAAAACAAAAGATTTCAAAGCTTTAATCAGTGATTTGAAATTAGAGAACGAAAAAGTACTTATGATCTTAGGTGAAAAAAATGATAATGTTTATTTGTCATCACGTAACCTTAAAAAAGTAAAGGTTGTGACAGCGGATTCTGTGAATACATTTGATGTATTGAATGCAGGAAAAGTTGTTATGGTTAAAAGTTCAATTGAAGCAATCGAAAAGATTCTAAACTAATTGAGAGATGAAGAACATTATTAAAAAGCCAATCATAACAGAAAAAGCAACGGGACAAAGCGAAATCTTTAACCGTTTCACATTTGCTGTAGATAGAAGTGCTAATAAGATCGAAATTAAAAATGCCGTCGAGAACATGTATGGAGTCACTATTACTGACGTACGTACCATGAATTATGGCGGTGGGAAATCCTCTACGAAGTATACGAACAGAGGTATCGTTGAGCAGCCAAGTAAAAAGTGGAAAAAAGCCATTGTTACTGTTGCAGATGGAGAGACGATTGATTTATTTAATAACTTTTAAGTACTAGAAAAATGGGTCTTAAAAAATTCAAGCCTACAACTCCAGGGCAAAGACACAAAATCATTAGTGATTACTCTGATGTTTCCAAAAAAGCTCCAGAAAAGAGCTTAGTGAAAGGTCGTAGTAAGTCTGGTGGTAGAAACAATGACGGTAGAATGACCATGCGTTATATTGGAGGTGGTCACAAACAAAGATACCGTGAAATTGATTTCAAAAGAGAAAAGCATGGTGTACCTGCAACTGTTAATTCGATCGAGTATGATCCGAACAGAACTGCACGTATCGCTTTGTTGTATTATGCAGATGGTGAAAAACGTTACATTGTTGCCCCTGAAGGATTGAAGGAAGGTGATAAAGTAATGTCTGGAGCTGAAGCAACTCCTAATGTTGGAAACGCTATGTTCTTAGCGGATATTCCATTGGGGACTGTGATTCATAATATCGAAATGAAGCCTGGAAAGGGTGGAGCGATTGCTCGTGGAGCAGGAACTTACGCTCAGCTGAACGCAAGAGATGGTCGTTATGCAATTGTTAAAATGCCTTCTGGTGAAACTAGATTGATCTTAACAACTTGTTTAGCAACGATTGGATCTGTATCTAATTCTGAACACAACCTATCTGTTTCTGGTAAAGCCGGAAGAACGAGATGGCAAGGACGTCGTCCTAGAGTACGTGGTGTCGTAATGAATCCTGTCGATCACCCAATGGGTGGTGGTGAAGGTAAGAACTCCGGTGGTCATCCAAGATCGCGTAACGGAATTCCTGCTAAAGGATTTAAGACACGTTCGAAGAAGAAATATTCGAATAAGTTTATTGTTGAAAGAAGAAAAAAATAATTAGGATATGAGTCGTTCATTAAAAAAACCACCTTTTGTGCACTACAAGCTTATGAAGCGAGTAGATGACGCAGCAGATTCAGGTAGCAAGCAAGTTATCAAAACATGGTCAAGAGCAAGTACTATAACTCCTGAGTTTGTTGGACTAACTTTCGCAGTTCATAATGGTAATAAATTTATTCCTGTTTTTTGTACAGAGAACATGGTAGGTCACAAGCTTGGAGAATTTGCTCCAACTCGTAACTTCCGTGGTCACGGTGGGAATAAAAAAGATAAGAAAAGATAGTTATGGGAGCTAGAAAAAGATTAAAGGCAGAAGCAAGAAAAGAGGCAAATAAGTCAATCGCATTCGCGAAATTGAACAAGTCTCCTATTGCGCCTAGAAAAATGAGATTGGTTGCAGATCTTATCAGAGGAGTTGAGGTAAACAAAGCTCTAAACGTATTGCAGCATAACGCTAAAGATGCATCAGTTAGCCTTGGGAAATTACTTCGTTCAGCGATTGCCAATTGGGAAGCAAAGAATGAAGGTCAAAACATCGAGGAAACTACTCTTTACGTTAAGGAAATCCAAGTTGATAGTGCAGCAATGTTGAAGAGAATTCAACCAGCACCTCAAGGAAGAGCGCATAGAATTAGAAAAAGATCAAATCACGTAACTCTCATCGTTGATGCTAAAGTCGCGAATAGCGATGAAGCTAAAAGCGCAGAATAATTTTAGATAAATGGGACAAAAAACAAATCCGATAGGAAATAGATTGGGTTTCATCCAAGGATGGGATTCTAATTGGTATGGAGGTAATGACTACAAAGATAAAATCGTCGAAGACGACAAAATCCGTAGATACCTTACAGCTCGTTTATCTAGAGCAAGTATTGCTAAGATTATAATTGAACGTACACTTAAGTTGGTAACCGTTACTATCAACACTGCACGTCCAGGAGTAATCATTGGTAAAGGTGGTCAAGAGGTTGACAAATTGAAAGAAGAGTTGAAGAAGTTGACGAAAAAGGAAATTCAAATCAACATTTTCGAGGTTAAACGTCCAGAATTGGATGCTCGATTAGTTGCAGATGGAATTGCTCGTCAAATTGAAGCTCGTATTTCTTTCAGAAGAGCAATCAAAATGAGCATCGCGAGTACAATGCGAATGGGATCAGAAGGAATCAAAGTAAAGATTTCCGGAAGATTGAATGGCGCAGAAATGGCTCGTTCAGAGATGTACAAGGATGGACGTACTCCGTTACATACGTTCAGAGCTGACATCGATTACGCTTTGGCAGAAGCACACACTACTTATGGCCGTATCGGTATAAAGGTATGGATCATGAAAGGTGAAGTTTATGGCAAACGTGACTTATCACCAAACATCGGTCAAGCTTCTGGAAAAGGAGGTGGAAAAAGACAGCACGGAGGTGGTGCAGGTGGAGGTAAAAGAAGACCAAAAAAATAGAAGTTTCGAGCAATCGAAACTATGAACAAAATTAATATCATAGAAAGATGTTATCACCAAAAAGAACCAAATTTAGAAAAGCCCAGAAGGGAAGAAACAGAGGTATTGCTCATAGAGGAAGTACTGTTGATTTCGGATCTTTCGGACTAAAGACTTTGGAGCCAGGATGGCTTACATCCCGTCAAATTGAAGCTTCTCGTATCGCCGTTACTAGATACATGAAGCGTGAGGGAAAAGTATGGATCCGCATTTTCCCAGACAAGCCGGTTACAGCAAAACCAGCAGAAGTACGTATGGGTAAAGGTAAAGGGGCTCCAAGTCACTTTGTTGCAGTTATCAGACCAGGACGAATTCTTTTCGAATGTGACGGAGTGTCATATGAAACAGCAAAAGAAGCAATGCGATTAGCAGCACAAAAACTACCTGTTAAATGTAAATTTGTGACTCGTCACGATTTTGTAGTACCAGGAAAATAGTTAGAAAATGAAGCAGCAAGAAATTACAAAGATGTCTGACGCAGACATTAAAGATCAAATCGCGACAACGAGCGAGACTTTAGCAAAAATGAAATTGTCTCATACCGTTGCTCCAATGGAAAACCCATTGCAGATTAAAGACGTTAGAAGAACTGTCGCGAGATTGAAAACAGAATTAACTAAAAGAGAAGCTCAAGCCTAGGCTTGAGTCTCCAAAATTAAGCTTACAATGGAAAAGCGAAATTTAAGAAAAGAACGTATAGGGATTGTTACTAGCAGCAAGATGGACAAGTCTGTTGTTGTTTCTGTAGAAAGAAAGGTAAAACACCCTAAGTATGGAAAGTTCGTGAAGAACACTACTAAGTTCGTAGCTCACGATGAGAAAAATGAATGTGGAGAAGGTGATACAGTTCGTATCATGGAAACACGTCCTCTTTCGAAGTCGAAGAACTGGAGACTAGTAGAGATTGTTGAACGCGCTAAATAATTAAGAGTAATGATACAAACTGAATCAAGACTAAAAGTAGCAGACAACTCTGGAGCAAAGGAGGTATTGTGTATCCGTGTTTTAGGAGGTACAAAACGTCGTTATGCTTCTGTAGGAGATAAAATTGTCGTTACTGTTAAAAGTGCAATGCCTTCAGGTGCTGTTAAAAAAGGAACAGTAGCAACGGCAGTAATAGTAAGAACTAAGAAAGAAGTACGCCGCCCAGACGGTTCATACATCCGTTTCGATGATAACGCTTGCGTTATCTTGAACCCAACAGGGGAGATGAGAGGAACTCGTATCTTTGGCCCGGTTGCTCGTGAGCTTCGTGATGCTGACTTTATGAAAGTCGTTTCATTAGCCCCAGAGGTACTTTAATTTTATAAGAACTGAAGTTATGCAACAGAAATTACACATTAAAATTGGAGACACTGTTAAGGTTATTAGCGGTGAATCTACAGGTCAAGAAGGAGCAATCCTTTCGATCGATAAGAAAAAGATGCGTGCAAAAGTAGGAGGTGTTAATCTTATTAAGAAACACCAAAAACCTAGTGCTGCAGACCCTCAAGGAGGAATCGTGGAAATGGAAGCAGGAATCCACATTTCAAACCTTATGATTGTTCACAATGGTCAAGCAACTCGCGTTGGTCGTAAATTGAACAAAGAAGGAAAATTAGTACGTTATTCAAAAAAGTCCGGGGAGGAATTATAGTATGAGTTATACACCAAGACTTCGTGAACAGTATAAGGCTGAGATTGTTCCAGCTTTAACTGAAAAGTTCGGTTACAAATCTTCAATGAAGGTGCCGAAACTTACAAAGATTGTGATTAGCCAAGGTGTCGGTGATGCCGTAGCTGATAAAAAACTAGTAGACACTGCGGTAGAAGATTTATCGCGTATCGTTGGTCAAAGAGCAGTAGCAACAATTTCTAAAAAGGATATCTCGAATTTCAAATTGAGAAAAGGGATGCCGATTGGAACTAAAGTTACATTAAGAGGTGACAATATGTACAACTTCTTAGATCGTTTTATTGCGGTTGCTTTACCAAGGACTCGTGACTTCAAAGGAGTGAACGCTAAAGGATTCGATGGAAGAGGAAACTTTAACATGGGTATTAAAGAGCACATCATTTTCCCAGAGATTGATATCGATAAAGTAAATCGTATCATGGGTATGGACGTAACTTTCGTTACCACTGCAGACAGTGATGAAGAAGGACATGCGTTACTTGATGCATTCGGATTCCCATTTACAAAAAAATAAGAAGAGATGGCTAAAGAATCAATGAAAGCGCGTGAGCGCAAGAGAGAAAAGTTAGCAGCTCGTTACGCAAGTAAACGTGCAGAGTTAACTAAGATCTTAAAATCTTCAGATACGTCTGAAGAAGCACAAGATGCGAAGTGGGATGCAATGATGAAATTGCAAAAACTTCCTGCTAACTCGGCTCAAGTTAGAGTTCACAACAGATGTGGATTAACTGGTCGCCCTAGAGGTTATATGCGTCAGTTTGGTCTTTCAAGGGTAACATTCCGTGAAATGGCTTTGGACGGTAAGATCCCAGGTGTTAAAAAAGCAAGTTGGTAAAAGAGAGCATTTAAGGTAAATAGATATAAAGATGAGGGCAAATTTGCCTTTCATCTTTTGTCTTTATATCTTTGCCCTCCTTAAAAAGTATAAACTGGTTTCAGGTTCAATATGTTTTGAAAACCGTTACCGCAATTAAAATAGTATGAATACAGATCCAATAGCAGATTTTTTAACGCGTATCCGTAACGGAAGTTCGGCCGGGTTAAAGGCAGTAGAGATTCCTGGTTCAAACACAAAAAGAGCAATGACTCAGATTTTGTTTGATCAAGGTTATATCACAAACTTCAAGTTTGTTGATGATGACAAACAAGGTATCATTAAGATAGCTTTGAAATACAATCCAATATCTAAAGTTCCTGCAATTACCAAAATGCAAAGAGCTTCTAGACCAGGTCTTAGAAAGTACAACGGAGCAAATGAAATGCCACGTGTATTGAACGGTCTTGGAATTGCGATTGTTTCAACATCTAAAGGTGTTATCACAGGAAAGCAAGCAAAGAGAGAAAATGTAGGGGGAGAAGTTCTCGCTTATATCTATTAATAGTTAAATATTAAGAAAAATGTCAAGGATAGGTAAATCCCCAGTAACAATCCCGAGTGGAGTAGACGTGAAAGTTGACGGTAACGTAGTTACAGTTAAGGGCTCTAAAGGTGAGTTGATTCAAGAAATGGATTCTTGTATATCAATAAGCATCGATGGAGCAACAATAACTTTCACCCGCGAATCAGACACGCCTGATCACAGAGCTAAACACGGTTTATACCGTTCATTAGTTCACAACATGTGTATTGGAGTATCGGAAGGGTTCAAGAAGCAATTAGAAGTGGTAGGAGTAGGATACCGTGCAAACGCTAATGGTCAAAAATTAGAGTTATCACTAGGTTTTTCTCACCCATTTGTAATAGAGCTTCCTAATGAAATTAAGGTATCAACAGAGTCCGCTAAAGGTAAGGCGCCAGTTATAACACTGGAGTCTCACGATAAGCAATTAGTAGGACAGGTCGCTGCCAAAATTCGTTCCCTCCGTAAACCAGAACCGTACAAAGGAAAAGGTGTTAAATACGTTGGTGAAGAACTCAGAAGAAAAGCTGGTAAAACAGCAGCGAAGTAATAATTAGATATCATTAATTAGTTATGGCATTTAGCAAAGTAACAAGAAGAGCAAAAATCAAAAGAAGAATCAGAAAGAATGTTTCTGGAACTTCTACGATGCCTCGTTTGTCTGTTTTTAGAAGCAACAAACAAATCTACGCTCAGATTATTGACGATTCGACTGGAACTACGATGGTTTCAGCGACATCTTACAATAACAAAGAGGCTGCAAAGGGAAACAAAGTTGACCAAGCAGCAGTTGTAGGTAAAGAAGTGGCAGCAAAAGCAATTAAGGCCGGAATTGATAAAGTAGTATTCGATAGAAACGGATACCTATATCACGGTAGAGTTAAATCACTAGCTGACTCAGCGAGAGAAGGCGGACTAAAATTTTAAGAATGGCAGCACAAACAAACAGAGTAAAATCTGCAGATATCGAGCTTAAAGATAAGCTTGTTGCCGTGAACCGTGTAACTAAGGTTACAAAAGGTGGACGTACGTTTAGTTTCTCAGCAATTGTAGTTGTTGGTGATGAAAACGGTATTGTTGGTCACGGATTAGGTAAAGCAAAAGAGGTAACAGAAGCAATTTCTAAAGGAATTGACGATGCAAAAAAGAACTTAATTAAAGTTCCTATTGCACACGGAACTATACCTCATTTTCAAAAAGGAAAATTCAGTGGTGCAAGAGTTTTATTGAGACCTGCTTCAGAAGGTACAGGAGTTATCGCCGGTGGTGCGATGCGTGCTGTATTGGAGAGCGTTGGAATCCATAATGTCTTGGCGAAATCACAAGGGTCATCGAATCCTCACAATGTTGTTAAAGCAACAATTGATGCACTTTCTCAAATGAGAGATGCTGTCGCAGTTGCAAAACAAAGAGGGATTGGACTTGACAAAGTGTTTAACGGTTAATAATAGCAATCATGGCGAAAATTAAAATCAAGCAAACGAGAAGCGCTATTAATCGTCCCGCAAGACAAAAAGCAACGATTAAGGCATTAGGATTAAAGAAGTTGAATCAAGTTGTAGAACATGAAGCGACTCCACAAATCCTTGGAATGGTTAAGAAAATTCAACACTTAGTAGAAGTAGTTGATTAACTCTATAAAAAGCATTTAAGATGAATTTACATAATTTAACTCCTGCGAAAGGTTCTACTAAAAATAGAAAAAGAATCGCGCGTGGTCAGGGATCTGGTCGCGGTGGTACTTCAACTCGTGGGCATAAAGGAGCAAAATCAAGATCTGGTTATTCTAGAAAAATTGGTTTTGAAGGTGGTCAAATGCCACTACAAAGACGTGTACCTAAGTTCGGATTTAAGAACATCAACCGCGTTGAGTACAAAGCGATCAATTTAGATATTATTCAATCATTAATTGAAAGAAAAAAGGTTACAGAAATCACACCTTTAATCCTTCAAGAAAATGGTTTATGTTCTAAGAATGAGAGAGTAAAGGTATTAGGTAGAGGCGAACTTACGACAAAAGTTGACGTAACTGCTCACAAGTTTTCAACGACTGCGAAAGCAGCAATTGAAGGTCAAGGGGGGAATTGTTCAGAAATCTAATTAACTTTGCCAACATTTTTATCTGATGAAAAAGTTTATTGAGAACATAAAGAACATTTGGAAAGTTGAAGAACTTAGAAAGAGAATTATACTTACTCTTTCTATTATCCTTATTTATCGAATAGGGTCGTTCATTATTCTTCCAGGTGTAGATTACACTGTCTTGCAAGCAAATCAAGCACAGCCAGCTGGTGATCCAAACATGCTAGAAACGTTATTATCTCTTTTTACAGGAGGTAGTTTTACAAACGTTTCAATTATGGCATTAGGGATTATGCCCTATATTTCTGCATCGATTATTATGCAGTTATTGGGTATGGCAGTACCGGCCGTGCAGAAGATGCAGCAAGAAGGTGAGTCTGGTAGAAAGAGAATAAATAACTATACTCGTATTCTTACGATTGTTATTTGTGCCTTTCAAGCACCTACTTATATTACATTATATGCGTCGTCAAAAATGGCGAACATCGGAGGGCAAAGTGTTTCGGCTTTCGATCATAGCGCATGGTCATTCACATGGATGTCCGCAATTGTATTATTAGTAGCAGGTGCAATGTTTGCAGTATGGTTAGGAGAAAGAATTACTGACAAAGGTGTTGGTAACGGAATCTCACTTCTTATTACTGTAGGTATTTTAGCTAGACTTCCCGAAGCATTTATGGCAGAAATCGGACTTCAGTCTGGAAACCTAATTCAAATTGTTCTTGAGATCTTCGCATTTATGTTGGTGGTCATGGCAACAATATTGATCGTTCAAGGTGTACGGAAGGTGCCGCTTAATACTGCAAAAAGAGTTGTTGGAAATAGAGCAGCAGAAGATCAAGGTGCTAGAAGTTATTTACCGATTAAGGTAAATGCATCTGGTGTAATGCCGATCATCTTCGCACAAGCTATTATGACAGTTCCACTGATGGTGTTTACTTCGCCTGACAGTTTTGTCGGACAAGTATTTGGAGATATCTACGGAGTAGGATACAATACTGCCTTGGCAATATTGATTATCGTCTTCACATATTTCTATACTGCGATAATGATTAATCCTAGAAAGATTGCAGATGAGTTAAAAAGAAGCGGTGGATTCATACCAGGTATTAGACCAGGAGAAGAAACTGCAGATTACATTGATTCATTGGTTTCGAGAATTACGTTCCCAGGATCGGTATTCTTAGCTTTAATTGCAATTCTTCCTGCGTTCGCAGCCATGGCTGGAATCAATGGATCATTCGCTATGTTCTTCGGAGGTACTTCACTGCTGATTATGGTAGGGGTAGTTTTGGATACATTGCAACAGATTGAATCTTACTTGTTGAACCGTCAAATGGATGGTTTAATGGATGGGACTAGAATCAAAGGTAGAAGAACTCAAGGTGAAATGTCAGGAATGTAATTATGGCGAAACAAGCATCAATAGAACAAGACGGAGTAATTCTCGAGGCACTTTCAAATGCAATGTTCCGTGTGGAACTCGAAAATAGTCACGTGATTACAGCGCATATTTCTGGAAAGATGAGAATGTACTACATTAAGATTCTTCCTGGAGATAAAGTAAAAGTGGAAATGTCACCTTACGATTTAACGAAAGGTAGAATCACATTTAGATATAAGTAGGTAACTACTATTAAAAATAATTGAGATGAAAGTAAGAGCATCAGTTAAGAAGCGATCAGTGGATTGCAAGATTGTAAAGAGAAAAGGGGTTGTTTACGTGATAAACAAAAAGAACCCTAAGTTCAAACAAAGACAAGGTTAGAATATGGCACGTATTGCAGGTATTGATTTACCAAAAAATAAGAGAGGTGTTATCGCATTGACGTACATCTATGGAATCGGAAGAAGCACAGCTAGAAAGATTTTAGTTTCTTCGAGTGTTGATGAAAATATCAAAGTTCAGGATTGGACGGATGATCAAGCATCAGCTATTCGTACTTCTATGAACGAAGTTAAGGTTGAAGGAGCATTGCGCTCTGAAGTTCAGTTGAACATCAAACGTTTGATGGATATTGGATGTAACCGTGGAATTCGTCACAGAGCTGGTTTACCATTAAGAGGTCAACGTACAAAGAATAACGCTCGTACGAGAAAAGGAAGAAGAAAAACAGTTGCAAATAAGAAGAAGTAGTCTTAACTGCATTTGATTTAGTGGACAGACGGTCCGCAAATACATTATTGAATTTGAACGTGGCATTTGCTGCGTTCAAATTGGTTTTAAATGTGCTTGCCTTAATCGTCCCCTTTATCAGAGGTATACAGACTGGATCAGGTGATCCAATTCAACTGAAAGCAATAAACACTTAAAACAGCTATAATGGCAAAGTCAAATCAAAAGAAAAAGAAGAACGTCAAGGTAGACGCGATGGGTCAAGCACACATCCAAGCTACCTTTAACAATGTTATTATTTCATTGACGAACAATGCAGGCCAAGTTATTTCTTGGTCTTCAGCGGGGAAGATGGGATTCAGAGGATCTAAAAAGAACACTCCTTATGCAGCGCAAGTAGCGGCAGAAGATTGTGCAAAAGAAGCACATGAAAATGGATTGCGTAAAGTAAAAGTATACGTTAAGGGACCAGGAAACGGTCGTGAGTCTGCTATCAGATCTTTACACAATGCAGGAATTGAAGTAACTGAAATCATTGATGTTACTCCAATGCCACACAATGGATGTCGTCCTCCGAAAAGAAGAAGAGTTTAATATATAATAATAAAAACCAAGGGAATAAAGACTGTCGAAGGAAAAGCCTTAATTCATAGTCTCCCTTAAATAAATTTAATATGGCAAGATATACAGGTCCAAAATCAAAAATTGCACGTCGTTTCAAAGATCCAATCTTCGGCCCAGATAAAGCATTAGATAAAAGACAATACGGTCCAGGACAACACGGTCCAAACAAGCGTAGAGGAAAACAATCTGAATACGCTATTCAGTTGGCTGAAAAACAAAAAGCAAAGTATACTTACGGTATTCTTGAGCGTCAATTTGCGAACTTGTTCGACAAAGCGTCTGCTATGAAAGGAATTACAGGTGAAGTTCTTTTGCAATTGTGTGAAGGTCGTTTGGACAATACAGTTTACCGTTTAGGTGCTGCTACAACTCGTAGTGCAGCTAGACAGTTTGTAAGTCACAAACACATTACTGTTAATGGACAAGTAGTGAATATCCCTTCTTACGCTTTGAAAATAGGTGATGTAGTTGGTGTTCGTGAAAAATCAAAATCGTTAGAAGCAATTACAGATTCTTTGGCAGCAAAGTCTACTAGCTTCGATTGGTTAGATTGGAACCCTTCTCAAATGGAAGGTAAAGTAGTAGGAATTCCTACACGTGAAATGATTCCTGAGAACATCAAGGAGCAGTTGATCGTCGAATTATATTCTAAGTAATAAATTAATCACGTTGCATCTCGACCAAAGGGTTTGATTGATTTTCTTCAATCTTTCAAACCGCGCAATCGAAACGCAATTAAAAAGAAGAAAAAATGGCAATATTAGATTTTCAAAAACCGGACAAGGTAATCATGATCAATTCAGATGATCACGAAGGACAATTCGAATTCCGTCCTTTAGAGCCTGGATATGGTATCACTGTAGGTAATGCGCTTCGTCGTATCCTATTGTCTTCATTAGAAGGTTTTGCAATCGCGTCTGTTAGAATTGAAGGTGCAGATCATGAGTTTTCTACAGTTAAAGGTATCGTAGAAGATGTAACTGAAATCATCTTAAACTTGAAACAAGTTCGTTTCAAGCAACAAATTGAAGGTACAGATAATGAAACTGTAGTAGTTTCTATTGCTGGTCAAGATAAGTTAACTGCTGGTGACATCGGTAAATTCACTTCTGCGTTCCAAGTATTGAACCCAGACTTAGTGATTTGCAACATGGAGCCGTCTGTAAAGTTGGAAATGGAATTGACGATTGTTAAAGGTCGTGGATACTATGCAGCTGAAGAAAATAAAGATGGAAATGCTCCATTTGGAACAATCTTCACTGATTCTATCTTTACTCCAATTAAAAATGTACAATACAAGGTTGAGAACTTCCGTGTTGAGCAAAAGACTGATTACGAAAAATTAATCTTTAACATCACTACTGACGGTTCAATTCATCCTAAAGAAGCGTTGAAAGAAGCAGCAACTATTTTAATTCACCACTTCATGTTATTCTCTGATGAGCGTATCACATTGGATAGTGAAATTAAAGCAGAAACTGAGGAATTCGATGAAACTTCATTGCACATGCGTCAACTTTTGAAAACGAAGTTGGTAGATATGGATTTATCTGTTCGTGCGTTGAACTGCTTGAAAGCAGCTGACGTTGAAACTTTAGGTGACTTAGTTTCTTACAACAAGAACGATTTATTGAAATTCAGAAACTTCGGTAAGAAATCATTAACTGAATTAGAAGACTTAGTTGATAACAAAGGTCTTTCATTCGGAATGAATGTTTCTAAATACAAATTAGACAAAGAGTAAGAGTATCGCAATTAATTATTAAAAATGGCGTAATAGGTGGCTGGGCTGTAGCGATAGACTATACCAGATTCAGTTAACCGTTACTTACGAAATTTAAGTTATGAGACACGGAAAAAAATTCAATCATTTAGGTAGAAAAACTGCTCACAGAAAAGCAATGTTACAAAACATGGCTTGTTCTTTAATTGAGCACAAAACAATCAACACAACAATTGCAAAAGCGAAAGCATTGCGTGTTTATGTTGAGCCAATTTTGACAAGAGCAAAAACGGATTCTACACATTCAAGAAGACAAGTGTTTAGTCATTTGCAAAGTAAAGAAGCAGTTACTGAATTGTTCAGAGAGATTGCTCCTAAAATTGCAGATCGTCCTGGTGGATATACTCGTATTATTAGAACTGGATACAGATTAGGTGATAACGCAGAAATGTGTATGATCGAGTTGGTAGACTTTAACGAGTTATACACGAATGAAGGAGCTAAGAAATCAACTACTCGTCGTTCTCGTCGTGGTGGTGGAGGTGCTAAGCCTGCTGAAGGAGAAGTTGTTTCGGCAACTGAAGGGGAGTCAACAGATGACCAGCCAGTAGCAGAAGCAGTTGTAGCTGAAGAGGCTCCAGCAGCGGAACCAGAAGCTCCTGCAGCTCCAGAAGCGAAAGCTGATGATGCTGAAGAAAAAAGTGATGATACGAAAGAGAAATAGTATTTCTTTTAGTAATCAATAATATTAAGGGCGATGTTTTCATCGCCCTTTTTTTGTGCAAAGTAATTTTTTTACTTAAAATGGAAGTCCCTATCTTTGTTGAAAATAACCTAATTCACAGATGAAAAAACTACTACTTATTTTAGTGCTTGGTACTTCGTACGCATCATGGTCTCAATGTGAGACGAATGTTGCTGCTAACGATACCACAATTTGCATTGGCGATACTGTCACAATGACCGCTTCTGGACCTGCAACAACTTTAGCTACCACCTTTGCTGCAGGAAATAACCATAGAGGAAATATGTTCGATATAGTTGCTCTCAATGAAGTCACTATCGAATCTTTTGATGCTCACCCGCAGGCTAATACGGATATTGAGATCTATTACAAAGTTGGAGGTTACGCTGGTTCGCAAGCAAATGCCGCTGCTTGGACCTTAGTTGGTACTGCTCTAGGAGTAGTTGCTCAGCCACAAGGTACTGCTACGCCGATTCCGATTAGCGTAGGAGTTACGATTCCTGCCGGTCAAACCTATGCCTTTTATGTTACCTCGTCAAATGTAGCTGTATCACTAAACTACACCGATGGCGCAAATGCTGGCGGTGTTTTTTCAAGTGATGCAAATATTCAATTTTTAGAAGGTGCTGGAATGGAGTACCCTTTTACTAATGGTGGTGGTACTTTTACACCAAGGATTTGGAATGGAAATATTCACTATTCAGTAATTCCAGCTACGACTTTTTCTTGGAGTAATGGAGCAACGACAAGTGAAATTATGGATTCCCCTGTTGTTCAAACAACCTATTACGTAGATATTACTTCAAGTGGATGTCCAACTGTGGCTGATTCTATAATAATTTATATGAACCCTGAACCAATAGTGAGCCTGGGAGCAGATACAACTGCTTGCCCGGGAACTCAAATTACTTTGGATGCTGGACCAGGAATGGCTTCTTACGATTGGAATAGTGGTGTGGCAACTACACAGACTGTCTCGGTTATTGGAGGAGTAGTTTATGGAGTAGAAGTGACGAATGCTGAAGGATGTACCGCGACGGATACAATTAGTGTTGGGATTGGTGCAGTACCAATTGTGAGTTTAGGCATCGACACAACGATCTGCGAAGGCGTTACTGTGACCCTTGATGCTGGAAACGCAGGCTCATCATTCGATTGGAATACTGCCGAAGTAACTCAAACAATTGATGTGGGGGCTGGAAGCTATGATGTTGTTGTAACGAACACAGATGGCTGTTCTGATTCAAGTAACATCGTTATTTCAGAAAACCCTGCGCCAGCTGTTAACCTTGGAGCTGATCTTACATTTTGCGTAAATGAATCTGCTGTTCTAGACGCTGGATCTGGGTTTAGTGGATATGTTTGGTCTACGACAGAAACGACACAATCAGTTACTGCCGACGGGGCAACCTTAGGTGTTGGCGCCCATACATTCACTATCACTGTTACTGATAGTTTAGGATGTACAAATACGGATGACATGATTGTAAATGTGGATGGCTGCGTTGGATTGAACGAAATTGTTGCTAAACACATGAAGGTCTATCCAAATCCTACTTCAAATGTTTTATATGTGGAATTGGATCAGTTGACTTCAGAATCTATTCTGAACGTTTACGCTATGGATGGATCGTTAGTATTGTCAGAAAGAATGAAGAGTCAGTCTCAATCTATAGATTTGAGTCGTTTGGAGAGAGGGTCTTATATCCTTGAACTAAACGCTAATGATTATAAGGAAATAATAAAAGTGATTAAAAATTAATAGATTTTTCATAATCTATGAAAAGGCGCTCTTCTACAAGAGCGCTTTTTTTCGTTTACAGAATAGTGCTTTTTGTACTTGCAGAATCAATAATGCAATTTTGTGGATTTTATGTTTATAACTTTGGGTGATTCTTTCGAAGTGAATCCCTAACTTTGTAGAAAATTTTTTCAAAATGGAGGACAAAAAAGCAGCAGTTTTATTGCTCGAAGATGGAACCGTTTTTAACGGAGTTGCGATAGGGAAAATTGGAACAACAACAGGAGAAATAGCTTTTAATACTGGGATGACTGGTTATCAAGAAGTCTTCACAGACCCTTCTTATTACGGACAGGTTTTGGTTATGACAACTGCTCATATCGGAAACTATGGAGTTCACTTGGACGAAGTAGAATCTAAGAGTATGAAAGTAGCAGGTATGATCATCAAGAAATTCTCTGATGGATACTCACGCCCTTCTGGATCGAAATCGCTTCAGGATTACATGGTCGAAGACAATAAGGTCGGTATTTCAGACATAGACACAAGATCTTTGGTTCGTCATATTAGAAGTAAAGGTGCGATGAACTGCATTATTTCCTCTGAAATTTTAGACATTGATGAATTAAAGCAAAAGTTAAGTGCCGTTCCTTCAATGGATGGTTTAGAGCTATCTTCAAAAGTTGCAACGAAAGAAGCATATGAGTTGAAACCAGAAAATGCAACATATAAAGTATCACTTATTGATTTCGGTGTAAAACGAAGTATTGTTACTTGCTTAGCAGATAGAGGGTGTCACGTAAAAGTATTCCCGCTAGATTCTACAATTGAAGATTTGAATTCATTCAATCCTGACGGATATATGTTATCGAATGGACCTGGAGATCCTTCTGCGATGCCAACTTCGATTGATTTAGTAAAAGATATTGTAAAGCAAAACAAACCCGTATTTGGAATATGTTTAGGACATCAAATCTTAGGGTTGAGCCAAGGCTTAACAACAGAGAAGATGTTCAACGGTCATAGAGGCATTAATCATCCTATTAAAAACCTAATAACAGGTAAAGGAGAAATCACTTCTCAAAACCACGGATTCGTTATATCTAAGGACAGTGCAGTTCAAAATGATAAAGTAAATGTGACTCATATTCATTTGAATGATGATACAGTTGCTGGAATAGAGTTGGTTGGAAAGGATGTGTTCTCAGTACAATATCATCCAGAAGCGTCTGCAGGTCCTCACGATTCGAGGTATTTGTTTGATCAGTTTGTTGACAACATGAAAAATAAAAAATAATGAGTTACATAGCAAAAGTAATCGGGAGACAAATTCTTGACTCAAGAGGAAATCCAACAGTAGAGGTTGATGTAATAACAGCCAATGGAGTTTTAGGAAGGGCAGCGGTTCCTTCTGGAGCATCAACGGGAGTTCACGAAGCCGTTGAATTGAGAGATGGAGATCCAGCAACGTACCTTGGGAAAGGTGTCTTGAAAGCTGTTGCTAATGTAAATTCAATAATTGATGAAGCATTAAAGGGATTTGATGTTTGTGATCAAAAGGCGATCGATTCAAAACTTATTGAATTGGATGGAACTGAAAATAAATCAAATTTAGGAGCAAATGCTATTCTAGGTGTTTCTTTGGCCGTGGCTAGAGCAGCAGCTGACGAATCAGGATTGAGCTTGTTTAAATATATCGGTGGAGTTGGAGCAACTACAATGCCCATTCCTATGATGAACATCTTAAATGGTGGATCTCACGCTGATAATAAAATTGACATCCAAGAATTCATGGTAATGCCAATTGGAGCGGATTCCTTTTCACAAGGACTTCAATGGGGTACTGAGATTTTTCACCACTTAAAATCAGTATTGAAAGATAACAATATGTCGACTAATGTTGGTGATGAAGGAGGTTTTGCTCCAAATTTAGGGTCTAACGAAGAAGCAATTCAACTTGTTATTCAAGCGATTGAAAAAGCTGGATTTAAGCCAGGAGTTGATGTTTTTATAGCATTGGATGCTGCAGCTTCTGAATTTTACGATAAAGAGGCTGGCGAATACGTGTTCGAATCGACAGGTGAAAGAATGTCTTCTGAGCAAATGGTCGAGTTTTGGAAAGATTGGAGCGCGAAATATCCAATTATTTCAATTGAAGATGGTTTGGACGAAGATGATTGGAACGGATGGAAATTGATGACTGAGGCTTTAGGTGATAAAGTGCAGCTTGTTGGTGATGATTTATTCGTGACAAATACAAAACGTTTGAACAAAGGAATAGAAGGTGGTTATGCCAACTCTATTCTAATTAAAGTAAATCAAATCGGAACGTTAACCGAAACAATAGAAGCTGTTCAAATGGCGACTAGAAATGGATATACTTCAGTTATGAGTCACAGAAGTGGTGAAACAGAAGACAATACTATTGCTGATTTAGCTGTTGCCTTAAATTGCGGTCAGATTAAAACAGGTTCTGCATCCCGAAGTGATCGTATGGCTAAATACAATCAGTTAATTCGAATAGAGGAAGAATTAGGCCAAACCGCTGTTTACCCGGGGAATAGATTTCCCTTTTTGTAGTTGTGAACTTTAAAATTATCACATTTTAGTGATTATATGATATAATTCTAGTGTTTACGTGTTGATATTCAATATTGAAGCAACCTTTTGAGCTAATTTAACGTTCTTAAAGCGAACATTACAATTGCTTTCAAAGACATGAAAAGTTTATTTTCTCATATAAGTAGAATCGTACTAGTTTTCCTTTCTCTTATTATATCATTTTCTTATAGCTATTCTCAAATCGTGACCTCGACAGATGCCTTTGGTTTTTCTGGAGGGTCTCAGTCTTGGACGGTTCCAACATGCGTCACAAGTGTAGATATTACAGTTGGCGGTGGACAAGGAGGAGGAGCTGCTGGAGGAAATGGTTCTGCAATTACCGTAACACTTACAGTGACACCGGGTCAAGTTTTTAATTTCATTATTGGAAGTGCTGGAGCTATACCTACTGCCGGTTGGCCGGGAGGAGGTAATGGATTAGCAGGTGTCGGTGGCACAGGTTCTGGTGGTGGTGGTGGTACTACAACTCTTAGTATGGGTGGAGGAGCCCCTTTCATTGTTGCTGCCGGTGGCGGTGGTGCTGGTGGTGGTGATCCAAACCCAGTTCAAGGAGGCGGAGGCGGTTGTCCCGTAGGTATCGACGGAGCAGGATCTGCATTTACTGGGACTGGCGGTGTCGGAGGAACGCTCGTTGCTGGTGGAGCAGGTGGTCCACCTTGGGGTGGAGGAGCTTGGGGAACAGCCGGGTCTATTGGACAAGGTGGTAACGGAGCATTTTTTGCAAGTGCATCTGGCGGCGGCGGCGGCGGCGGAGTTTTTGGCGGCGGTGGCGGCGGAAGCGATAATTGCTGTCCTGGAGCAAACGGTGGTGGTGCTGGAGGAGGTGGATCAAGTCTAATTCCTGCTGGTGGAGGTTGTGTTCCTGGCGGAAATGCTGGAAACGGTATAGTTAGCTTTACATATGTAGGTGGTATAAATCCAGTTGCAACGAATACAGGCCCTTATTGTGGAGGAGATTTGATACAATTGAACTCCGGTGGAGGTACTGATTATGCTTGGACAGGCCCAGGAGGATTTACTTCAAATCTTCAAAACCCAACGATTGCAGCTGCAACTGTAGCTGACAGTGGAACTTATTGGGTTATAGTAACAGACTCAACATGTCCAGGAGTAGATTCAGCTTTCACTGTTGTAGCAGTAGAGCCTATGCCTACATTAGACCTCACTGCGGACCAAATCATTTGTGACGGATCGAATACAGTAGCGGTTATCTTTACTGGAATTGTTCCAGGTACAAATTACAATTGGACAAATGATAATACAGGTTCAGGATTGGCTGGAGCGGGATTAGGTGATATTCCATCTTTTACTGGAACTGCAACTGTTACGAATGAAATATCGACCATTATAGTCACCCCAAGTCTTGCTGGCTGTACTGGGATAAGGGATACTTTTTCCATAACCGTACTGCTCGATCCGTCAATCACGGTGAGTGCTGATACTACTATATGTCAAAATGGAACAGCTATCCTTAATGCTCTTGGTGCTGGAGGTGGAGGAGGTCCATATATTTATCATTGGAGTCATACAGCAGATATACTGGGAACTCAAATTGAGAATCCAACAGTTTCAGGTGTCTATACTGTTTATGTTGAAAGTATAAATGGTTGTGAATCTGATCCTGTAGATATTACAGTTACAATGAATCCACCTTTAACAGGAACAATTACCCCTTGGGATACAGTGTGTCCAACATATGATACTGACATTACAGCAAATGTAATGGGTGGAATGGGAGCACCATATACATTTACTTGGAGCAACGGAGAATTTCAAACTGGCCCATTAAATTCACATACGTTTAATGTTGCACCAGCGGCTACACAGGATTATACTGTCACAATTACTGATGAATGTGAGACTACACCATTGGTGTTAACTACAAACGTTAGAGTGCCACCTCTTCCAGTTCCTGCATATACTGTTTTGGATCCTGAGCAATGTGAGCCTGCAATATTCCATATTGTAAACTCAACTGATCCTACATTAAGTGAATACAACTATTGGTTATTTGACGGAGATCAGCAATTTATCAATCAAGATACGATTGTAACTGAAGAAATGTATGCTGGACTATACGACTTGCAAATGATCATTACTTCTTTCGAAGGCTGTGTTGATTCATTGACATTCATAGATGCTGTTGATGTGAAATCGAAACCAGTTGCTGATTTCAAACATTCACCGAATCCAGTATTGATGTTTAATACAGATGTATTATTCACGAACTACTCTTGGAATGGTTATTCTTACCAATGGACTTTCGAAGATGGATACCCTTCTACCTCAACTCAAGAAGATGTTCAAGTACAATTCCCTGACGGAGAAGTTGGATCTTACAATATTCAATTGATTACTACATCAGCATTGGGGTGTGTTGATACGATGGATTATTTATTACCTGTATTCCCGGAAGTGTTGATTTATGCTCCGAATACATTCACACCAGACGGTGATGAGTTCAACCAAGGGTGGCGAGTATTCATGGAAGGAATTGATATTTACGATTTCGAATTGTTAATCTTCAACAGATGGGGACAAACAATATGGGAGTCAAATGATATCACAGTTCCTTGGGATGGTACTTTCAATGGCAAAATCGTTCAAGAAGGATCTTACCAATGGATCATCCGAGCGACTGACATGTTAAATGATAATAAATACGTTTATAACGGACACATCAATCTTCTCAAGTAAGAGAAACGATTAAATAATTTAAACACCCCTTTCGATAAATTCGAAAGGGGTGTTTTTGCTTTTTCTCAATTTAGGAAGACTTTTAAAGTGTAATATCTAGCTTCGAATTTGCCGAAGAATCCATTGGAACTTTATACTTTTACGGTATAAATAAAACGTGATGAACTTAACAGATTTTCAAAATCAGATTCTAGAAGGAATACCAACATCAATCCCAAATAGATTGCCGGAGGAAAGTGGAATTAATCATGCTCCTAAAAGAAAGCAAATCCTATCAGAAGAGGAACGTAAGTTGGCATTGAGAAATGCATTGCGTTATTTTCCGAAAGATCAGCATGCTGAATTGGCTCCTGAGTTTTTGGAAGAGTTGAATGAATTGGGTCGGATTTATATGTTGCGTTACCGTCCAGCCTATTCAATGCACGCTAGACCAATTAGCGATTATCCAGGGAAGTGCGAACAAGCCAAGGCGATCATGCTGATGATTCAGAACAACCTAGATTATGCAGTTGCTCAACATCCACATGAATTAATTACATATGGAGGAAACGGTGCTGTATTCCAAAACTGGGTACAATACCGATTGACGATGAAGTACCTGGCTGAAATGACGGACGAGCAAACGCTTACAATGTATTCTGGCCATCCAATGGGATTGTATCCTTCGCATAAAGAAGCTCCACGTGTTATTGTTACAAATGGAATGATGATTTCGAATTATTCGAAGCCGGATGATTGGGAAAAATTCAATGCGTTGGGTGTTACTCAATACGGACAGATGACGGCAGGGTCGTATATGTATATTGGACCGCAAGGAATTGTGCACGGAACGACAATTACGGTTTTAAACGGATTTAGAAAAATAAAAAAGGAACCCGCTGGATCATTGTTTGTGACTTCTGGATTAGGAGGAATGAGCGGTGCACAGCCTAAAGCAGGTTCTATTGCAGGATGTATAACAGTTTGTGCTGAAGTCAATCCTAAGATGACTACGATCAGACAAGATCAAGGTTGGGTAAATGAAATCATTGAAGATTTAGATGAATTGGTTGCTCGCGTTAGAATTGCACAAGAAAACAAAGAAGTTGTATCGATTGCTTACTTGGGGAACATTGTAGATGTCTGGGAGAAATTTGATGAGGAGAACATTCACATCGATTTGGGATCGGATCAAACGTCGCTTCACAACCCTTGGGCTGGAGGTTATTATCCAGTAGGACAGTCGCTTGAGGCTTCTAACGAGATGATGGCGTCAAATCCAGAGCAATTCAAGGGAAAAGTTCAAGAAACGCTTAGAAGACATGCAGACGCAATTAACAAGCATACTGCAAAAGGAACGTATTTCTTCGATTACGGAAATGCATTTTTACTCGAAGCGTCTAGAGCTGGAGCAGATGTTATGGCCGATAACGGAATTGATTTTAGATATTCGTCTTATGTTCAAGACATCATGGGACCTATGTGTTTTGATTACGGATTTGGACCATTTAGATGGGTGTGTGCATCAGGTAAACCTGAAGATCTTCAGATAACAGATAACATCGCGTGTGAAGTTCTTGAAGAAATCAAAAAGAACAGTCCTGTTGAAATTCAACAACAAATGGCCGATAACATCCAATGGATTAAAGGCGCACAAGAAAATAAATTGGTAGTCGGATCTCAAGCGCGTATTTTATATGCAGATGCCGAAGGAAGAATGAAAATCGCGAAAGCATTTAACGATGCTATTGCAGCAGGAACAATCGGGCCTGTTGTTTTAGGGCGTGACCATCATGATGTTTCTGGAACGGATTCACCGTACAGAGAAACATCAAACATTTACGATGGTTCGAGATTCACAGCCGACATGGCAATTCAAAATGTGATCGGAGATAGTTTCCGAGGTGCAACTTGGGTTTCAATTCACAACGGTGGTGGAGTAGGCTGGGGAGAAGTTGTAAATGGTGGCTTCGGAATGTTATTGGACGGTTCAGCAGAAACAGAGCGCCGCTTGAAATCAATGCTGCATTGGGATGTAAACAACGGAATCTCAAGAAGAAGTTGGGCACGAAACGAAGGCGCTATCTTTGCTATAAAACGAGCAATGGAAATTGAACCAAATTTGAAGGTCACGATTCCAGAACTTGTGGATGATGAGATTATCGAAGGAAATTTCAAGAAGGCATAGAAGGTATACTTCACGGAATCTTCGAAAAGATATAAAAGTAAAAAGGCGTCTCATTTAACCGAGACGCCTTTTTTAGTAACCTAATAGTTGATTATTGTTTAACAATTCGCTCTCTCCAAATTCTTTCACTTGTTTGAATTTCCAAGAAGTAAACTCCAGTAGTTAAACTTCCTATAGAGAATTGTGGCGTTGTTTCTAATTGAACAACTGCTCCGTTCATATTTACAATTGATACAGATTCGATTTGAACTTCCGTTTCAATAGTTATTAAATCCGATGTTGGATTCGGGTATACCTTAAACGATAATCCATCTTGTTCACTAATTCCAATTGTTGAAATTATTGTGCAGACCGAAGTTTCAGTGCAGTTTCCAGTTGTTACTTCAACAGCATAGCTTCCGTTAATGGTTGGTGTAAACTGTTGAGATGTTTCTCCACTTATTGGATTGTTGTTGTCGTTACAATCCACCCATTGGTAAGAGTCAGCCAACGAGTTCATCGCAGTAATTACGTTATTCAATTCTGAAGTTGTAGCATCCACCGCAGTGATGATTATATCCTGATTCTGCGTACTGGTGTTTCCATTTCCATCAGTATAGGTCCATGTAACTGTTGTGTTCACTGTGATAGGGTAAACAGCGTTGCTTGTTCCTGTTGTGCTTCCCGAACAATTGTCCGTTGCAGTAGGCGCAGTTAATGAAGTTACTTCGCATTCAGCTATTATATCCGACAATGAAACAACATCGGCAACAGGAGCAAAAGCATCCGTAATGTTAACTTGTTGGTCTTGTGTTGTAATATTTCCATTACCGTCATCATATGACCATGTAATCAACGTGCTCGTTGAAATTGGTAAAGTTGCATTGTGCGTTCCAGTAATTGCTCCAATGCAATTGTCAGTCGCAGTAGGAGCGTTTAGTGAAGTAACTTCACATGTCTCTGAAATGTCAGATAATGTTGCTACGTCCTCAACTGGTGCAATGTTGTCATTAATTATAACATTTTGAAACTGCATTGATTGATTTCCATTTCCGTCATCGTAAGTCCAAGTAACGATAGTACTTACAGTAAGTGGTAAGAAAGCACTGTGAGTTCCTACTATTGATCCTGCGCAATTGTCAGTAGAAGTAGGTGCAGTTAATGAAGTGATTTCACAAGTTGCTGTCAAATCAGAAAGCGTAGCAACATCTTCTACTGGTGCTATATTATCATCAATGATAAAGTTCTGCGTCTGAGTTGATGTGTTTCCTTGGCCATCATCATACGTCCAAGTAACAAGTGTTGTAATTGAAATTGGAAATGTAGCATCGGGTGTTCCTAAAATTGCTCCAGCACAGTTATCCGTTGCGCTTGGAGGAATATATGCTGTGACTATACATTGATTGGTTATATCACTTAAAGTCGCAACATCAGCTACTGGAGCCGTAACATCATTGATGACGATACCCTGAGTTTGTGTAGAGAAGTTTCCACTAACATCAGTATAAGTCCAAGTAACAGTTGCATTTGCTGTAATTGGTAATACTGCATCGTTAGTGATCAAAACTGCACTACAATTATCTGTCGCAGAGGGGTTACTCAATGAAGAGATTGAACATTCTGATGTTACATCAGCCAATGTTGCTTGATCTGCCACCGGAGCGGTATTGTCATTAACGACAACGTTTTGCATTTGTGTCGTAGTATTTCCATTTCCGTCAACATACGTCCAGGTTACAGCTGTTGTTGTATTGATAGGAAGTGTTGCGTTGTGTGTTCCTACAATTGCTCCAAGGCAGTTGTCAGTTGCGGCAGGTGCCGATAAACTTGTTACTGAACATTGAGAAATGACATCTGAAAGTGATGGTATATCTGCAACTGGTGCTGTATTATCATTAATGACAATGTTTTGCATTTGCGTTGATGTGTTACCGTTTCCATCGTCAAAGGTCCAAGTAACAACAGTTGTAGAGTTCACGGGGAAAGATACGTTATGCGTTCCGATCAAAGCACCTGAACAGTTGTCTGTTGCCGATGGCGATGTCAATGAAGTAATACTGCACTGCCCTGAAACATCTGGCAAAGAAGCAAGGTCTGCAACAGGATCAATGTTGTCGTTGAGAACCATGTTCTGTATTTGTGTACTTGTATTTCCATCACCATCATCATATGTCCAAATCACCGCCATATTAGAAGTGATTGGAAAAGTAGCATTGTGCGTTCCAGTAATATTTCCCATGCAGTTATCTGTAGCTGTTGGAGCGGTCAAACTTGTTATTGAACATTGCGCAGTTACATCAGATAAGTTTGTAACATCAGCCACTGGAGCTACGTTATCTAACAATACAATATTTTGTGTTTGAGTAGATGTATTCCCATGCCCATCATCATATGTCCATGTGATTGTTGTGTTACTTGTTATTGGCAATGAAATTCCTGTTGTACCTAGAATTGATCCAGAGCAATTGTCTGTCGAAGTTGGTGCCGTCAAACTTGAAACCGAACATTGTGCATTTAGATCAGCTAAGGAAGCAATGTTCGCAATGGGTGCTATATTATCATTGATAATGACATTTTGAACTTGTGTTGAAGTGTTTCCTTTTCCATCATCATACGTCCAAGTAATTGAAGTTGATGCGGAGATTGGTAAAGTAGCATTGTGAGTTCCTGTAACTGAACCTGCACAGTTGTCGGTTGCCGTTGGTGCAGTTAGAGTTGTAATAGAACATTGAGCCGTCAAGTCAGATAAAGTACCCGCATTTGCAACAGGTGCAGTTATATCATTGATAACAATGTTTTGTGTTTGAGTGGATGTGTTTCCATTCCCATCGTCGTATGTCCAAGTTATTGAAGTAGTGGATAAGATTGGAAAGGTTGCGTTATGTGTTCCATTCAATGATCCAGCGCAATTATCAGTTGCTGTTGGAGCTGATAATGAAGTAACGCTGCACTGTCCTGAGACATTTGGCAAAGAAGAAATAGTTGCAACTGGAACAGTGTTGTCGTTGAGAACTATGTCTTGCGTTTGAGTTGATGTATTTCCATCACCATCATCATACGTCCAAGTAACTGTCGTATTTGAAGTAATTGGAAACGTTGCATTGTGTGTTCCCGTGATTGCACCTGAGCAAAAATCTGTTGCCGACGGGGCCGTTAATGAACTTACTTGACATTGTTCGTTTACATTGGGTAAGCTTGCAACATCAGCTACGGGCGCAGCATTGTCAATGGTCAAAGTGACGTCTTGACTCAAAAAGAAGCCACACCCAGTTGAAGAAAAGCAGCCTGCAGTTGAACCTGTGACCCAATCCGTAGCAGGATCCATATTAGTTAAGGTTCCCGTAATTACATTTGCTGATAAATCTTCAATTGTCGATCCAGCATTTTCATTCATTTTGTACAATCCTTGAAGCGATGTTTCGGTTCCATCTAAACAGGCATTCATATTCGCTTGAATTGTTGATAGAGTTAATTCTGAATTCCAAAGAGCAACATCGTCAATGATTATATCTGCATAGGTGGTCGAATATGAACCAGCTGAAAATGTAGCGCTATTTCCCATTGTCGAACCAGTAGCATTTGCTGAACTAGTACCTTCTAGTACTCCATCAACATAGATTTTAAAGTTTCCACCAAGTTTCCCTGTACCTACTAGATAGTGCCATTGATTATCATCAATAGAAGTAGTGGATGACCCAGATTGAGACCCGCTACCTCCAAGGCCTTTACCATCGAAGCTTACCTTTCCACTAGTATTCAGGAACATGTAAAAACCACTGGCAACATCATATTTTGATACTATAAATCTATTGGATGCACTAGGTGACAATTTAACCCAACAAGCGACACTTAGTTCATTGGAAATATTTCTACTATTCGTCGTTAAGTTTAAATATTCATTTGTTCCGTCTAGATCCAATGCGCCATTTGCTGGTGTTGCGGAAGATAGAGAGGCAAACACTTTGTAGGTCGTTGTACTTGTTATTGTTCCAGTATTTAAGTTTATGCTACTTCCGGTTCCACTAACAGGACCATCAGTAACCATTCCGTTGTCATCAATCAAGAAATAATTCGCTCCAGAAGTTGAACTTCCAGTTGTTATTGTAGCGGATCCTCCATTACAAAAAGTTGAAGCTCCAGATAATGTTTCATCAACGATATTTACAACGTTTACTGTGGCAGTCTGTGTCATTTGAAGCGGGCTGCCTAATTCACATGGAGTTGCCCCTTGCGTAATGAAAGCGCCATTGTTATTTAGAGAACCATTCACACTAAGAACTGCATCGTCAATTATAGTACCTAGACCTCCATCAAATTTGAATAAAGCGGTTAGGCTTGGCTCGTTTCCTACAAGACATGTTGTGTAATTTGAGGCGATTGTCGCAGCACTTATATCTGAATTCCAAATACAAACATCATCCAGTTCACCGTCAAACGGGAAAGCCCCTGAATTGTTTAATCCAATCATTAAGTTTGCCGTATTCGTTAAACTCATATGTCCTGCACTTCCGGAAGTGTTAGAGGCTTGTAATACACCATCTATGTATACTTTAAAAGAAGCACCGTTTGTTGTTCCAACAACATAATGCCATTGACCATCATTTACGGCAATTGTTGATGGACCAGAAGCGACATAAGCTGCATTGTATTTTCTTCCATCCATGTTTATTTTCCCATTTGCATCCATATAAAAAAGAAAACCAACGACTCCTGTATATTTAGAAGCAAGGTATTGAAAACCACCCGCTGTACTTGATGTTCTTATCCACATTCCAACTCCTAGACCACTTGAACCAATTCCTCTATTGTGGTTGGTCAAGCTTATACCGTAATTAATGGCATTGACACCGATCGAAAATTGATTAATCGGAATTGGTTCGGCATAAATGTTAAATGTTTCAGTACTCGACATGGTACCAGTAGGGAAACTTAAATCACTTCCTGTTCCATTTGTTGGTCCTGCAACGACAACATTTAAACTGTTTCTGAGTGAATATTGAACACCTATTTCTGAACCCGTTGTAGTTATCGTTGACCCAGCTCCAACACAAATTGTTGTTGGACTCGCACTTACTGGTAAATCCGCTGTTTGAGAAAAAACGGTAAAACCCACTATGGTGAGCATTGAAAGCAAAAGTTGTTTCATAATTTTAAATTGAAGTGAATTGTAATTACTTTAGAATTCAAGATTACAGTATCCAGATACAATTTGAAAATTCGATTTATGAACGAACTTGATCCGTTTATTAATGGACGTTAAGATTTAAAAACAAGATCTAATTCCTCAAACTCTTGAATTTTATATTTCGAAAGACGAGCTAATATTGAGCCTTGGTTTAAGGATATTTCACCTTTGTTTTTGTTAAATGCGTTGATGAATTCTGTTGAAATAATCCACGATTTATGCGATCTGAAAAACGAATTGTCTTCAGGTAAAACAGATTCAAAATGCTTTAGATTTTTACTAACCAAAATATTTTTGTCTTTTACCAGATGGATAGTACTATAGGCTCCCTTAGCTTCAATTGCGATTATATCTTTTAACAAAAGGACACGTTTATTTCCGAGTTCAGATATTATGATTTTATCAAATTGCTTGTTTTGAATCGAATCTTTAAGAATTTGATAATCTTTGAATCCGTTTTTCTGCTTTATCTTTTCATCAAGCTTTTCAATAGATTCAATTAGTCGTTGACGATTTACAGGTTTTACAAGATAATCAACAGCACTCAGCTCAAAAGCCTTTATCGCATATTGATCATAAGCCGTCACGAATATTATTTCGAAATCGATTGCATCAAAGAAATCTACAATTTCATATCCTGCATAATTTGGCATTTGAACGTCAAGAAAAACGACATCCGGCTTTAGTTCTTTGATCTTTTCAACGGCACTTTCAACATCATGACATTTATCCAAGACTTCTATTGAAGGGCAATTACGTATCAAAAGTCGTTCTAAAACGTCTCTTGCCGCTGATTCGTCGTCAACAATAATTGATCTTAATTTTGCCATACTACTAAGTTGTCTATTTTCTCAATAGGGTGAGCATTTCATTTTATGAAATTTCACTTTGGATTTATGAATGGACTAATACTGTCGTTTGAATGGCAGTTGAATTTCAACTCGGGTTCCTGTTTCTTCTTGATTTGGGTGTAAATCGGTTATAGAATATTTCCCAATTTCTTCACCTTGGCGCTCATTGAAAATTTGCAATCGTTTATTTATGGCTTCCAAGGCGAACGATTCGTGAACTGCACCTTGTCTATCACTAATTAATGCAGATTTCGTTCTGCCAATTCCATTGTCTTCTATAGTGCAAATCAATTTATCCGTAAACGTAAATTTAATGGTAAGTTCTTTTTTGCCCTTTTTATGGAGAAGGCCATGGAGCAGTGCGTTCTCAATAAAGGGTTGGATTAACATAGAAGGAACATCAATGTCTCTGGAACCTTCGAATTCTACATTGTATACGAAATCTTCTTTGAAACGAAGCTTTTCTAAACTCAGGTATACGTCTAAAAAATCAAGCTCTTTCTCAACCGGTATGTAGTCTTTATTTGAATAGTTGAGTGCGTTTCTAACAAGGTCGGCAAACAGGACAATGTAATCGTAGGATGCATCGGTGTCTTCTTTTAAAATCAAATCTTGAATCGAGTTCAATGAATTAAATATAAAATGGGGATTCATCTGAGATCTTAACGCCTTCAATTCGCTCTCAAGTAAATCTGTTTGAATTTTTTGTTTTTCAAACTTCTCAATGTTTTTCGATCGAATTTTCCGGATTCGATACATGAATATCAATCCTATAATCAACCCTGAAAAAATGAAGATTAGCGCATAGAACCACCATTTTTGGTAATATGGAGCATCAATTGTAAATGAATAATGGATGGCTTCACTTTCTGTTGTTCCGTTCACAGATTTAACTATAAAGTCGTAATCTCCCGGCGGAAGAGCACTAAACTCAATACTGTTTTCATCGTAATTGAGTTCATGCCATTCATCTTGATGTCCGACTAGCTTATACAAATACTTTAGGTTTTCTCGATAACGAAGTGTTGACACCGAAAAGTCAAACTGAAAGTTACTTTGAACGTGATTGAAAAAATCTGATTTCGCTTTCTTTCCATTCACTAGAATATCTATGAATCGAATTGGAATTGCTTTTTGAGAAATGAATAAACTGTTTAAATCAACATATTGAATTTTAGATGAGTTTGTTATATACAACATCCCATTGGCAATATTAAAATCGACAATATTATTAAACTCCAATCCAGTTGATTGATTCAACCTCGTGAATTCACCTTCATTTAAACCTGCATAATGCAATCCAGAACGGGTTAACACAAAAATTTTATTTTGATGAACTAGAATTTTTCTGATCGGTTCATTGAATGGAATTTTTCGAATTAGCTTATCGTTTGAATAGATTAAGATTCCATTTTTTCGAGATCCAATAATGATTTGATCGTCTAACTTCATGAACGAATTTGCATAAACAATATTCCCATCAATCTTGACCGTCTCTTGATCTCCATTAGGCGAAATCAACATTAGACCTACAGTTGATCCTAAGTAAATCATTTTGGTTTTTTTGTCGTAAAAGACACTGTAGGTTCTTCCTCGACGCAGAGTTGTTTCCTCTATTAGTCTCTCAGTTTTCGAATCGATTTTCCATAAAGAAAGACTATGGTTGAATGCCATTAAAATTGAATTTCCATCAATTGAGGATGCCCCTTTTAGGGAGCCAATGAGATAGGAGTTTCTAGCCCCTGAATTGAGATTTACGATTTCAATTCTACTTTCGGAGTTGTGAACGATTGCGTTTTTTTCTTTCCAATAATACAGTTGATCTATCGTGTTCATTTTAGGACTTGCACAAAGCAATTGAATCTTCCCATCAGAATTCAAAGAATAAACTTTCCCGATATTTGAACCAATTAAAATACCATTCGCATTTGGTTCAAGTTTTGTTATTTTTTCTCCATCCGGAAGAGCAACACCAATAACGGAATTGTCAGGAATTACAATTACTCCTTCATCAAAAGTACTGAGAAGTAGATTTCCTTCATGATCTGTGAATACGTCTGAGATGAAATGATCGTTATAGATAGATTCTCCATTGTAAAGTGGATTCAATTCTTGGTCGAAAACATAAATGCCATTTGAATTGCCCGATAACCAGAGACGATTGTCTGTCGTATACAAACGAACGAATCGTTTGGGTAATTCGATGTCTAATTTTTTTAGAAATTTAAGTTTAAATGTTTCGGGGTTAAATTCAAAGGCGTCATGAGTGTCTGGACTAATTCCGATGACTTTATCGCCGAGCACAATCCAGAATAAACCTCGAATCTTCAGGTAT
Source organism: Crocinitomicaceae bacterium (assembly GCA_034111925.1). Classification (GTDB taxonomy): domain Bacteria; phylum Bacteroidota; class Bacteroidia; order Flavobacteriales_D; family Crocinitomicaceae; genus UBA4466. The sequence goes on along the minus strand of JAWUWJ010000140.1, from coordinate 1,979 downwards.
TCAGAATCCAAATCTGAAAAAGAATCCTCAATGATCTTTATTTTTCCGTTTTTTTGAAGCGGAATGAATTGGCCCGCCATTGTTGATATTGTTGTCCCATCTGGAAGCAAGCGAAGTCCAGTAGCCGTGCTGTATTTACTATAGTCGGGAGGCCCCAAATTATTTATGAATGATTTATTTGGGCCAATAATAATTGTTGAAGCAGATTGAATTATGAGATTTTCATCATGATCAACAACAATAGAAATGTCAGGACTTTGATCTATTTCAGATAATTCATAATAGAGTTCCATCTTCCCATCTTTAATACGGAAAATTTGATGTTGTAAATTGCTGCAATAAATTGTCCCTTCTGAATCTCTCTGAAAGTCAAATACAGATGAGCCTTTCATTTCTGGACATTCCAGATTAATGTATGAATACCCATCGTGTTTAAAAAGTCCTTGGCCTGTAGCAAACAAGTAATTGAGGTCTTTATCTTGAACTACATCGTAAATATCTATTCCTTTAAATTGCTCCTCGCCAAAAACGTAATACGCCGGATGTTGAGCATTCGAAATAAATGCTGAAAAGAATAGAGCGATTAAGATTAAAGTTCTCACTTGGTAAAGATATTATCTCCGTTGGGTTAAATGCAAAGTGACCCGTACAAATTTGTACGAGTCACAGCAATAGGGGTTAGGGTATTTTTATTGTTTGATGAAACGCTGCTGGATAAGCTCTTTTTCTGTTTCAACATTTAGAATGTAAACTCCCGAATCTAGAGTTTCAATTGAAAATGAACTATCAGTTTCTGTTTGTACAAGTAAACCTGCCAAATTGAAAATCTTGATTGATTTAATGTCAGATTCAGTATCGACTGTGAGATTAGATGTTGCCGGATTTGGATAAATACGAATTACGTTGACCTTCAAGTCATCAATTCCCACAGCTTCGATAACTGTTATATCAATTGTTCCAAATTCATTTGAACCATCAAGAGCTACGGCACCAACGGTTACTGTTCCGATACTCACTCCTGTTAAAACTCCAGTGCTTTGATCGATTGTTGCTGATCCTGTTCCATTTGTAGCTTGCCATATAACAGATTGACCCGCATTTGCTGGAAGGATCGCTGCGATCATTTGTAAGTCTGCTCCAACTTCAACTGTTAATGCTCCTCCGAATCCAGATGGAGTAACAGATGTTGCCAATGGTGTTCCTCCTGAACTGCAATCGGTACTAAATGATACTCCTGCATCAACATCCGAAGTCCAAACTTGATTGGCAAAAGAAACATTGTCAACATCAACGCAAGTTAACAAAGGGCAGTTTGTTGCATCAAGGTTTCCAATCGCAAAATTCAAGTAGTTACCATTCGATAAATTAAGCTCCGTTATGTCATCATTATTCGCTGTGTGTAAATAATTAAGCGCTGTATTTCCGCTGATGTCCAAACTTGTTAGGTTCGTTCCATTACAGCTTAAGTGCTGAAGGTTTGTGAGTCCTGAAATGTTTAAGGATGTAAGTGCTGTAGTATTATTCATGAATAATTGTTCAAGAGCTGTATTGGCTGATACGTCTAGTGATGTAAGTTGATTGCAATTAATTAATCGAATCATTGTCAATGCATTCTGGCCAGATAAATCTATCGAAGAGTAGCTATTTCCACTTCCCCAAAATTCTTGAATTTGATTATTAGCTGGTAATGTGATGCTGCTCATTCCATTATTACCAACATTGAGTACATATCCAAGTTGCGTATTGTTCGATAAATCCAAAGTAGAAATTGAGTTATCTGCACATCTCAATTCCAGTAATCCAGTATTATTGGTTAGGTCTAAAGATGTAAGTTGATTGTCCCAACAATAGATGGTGTTGACATTGGGGAATGCTTCAATTCCAGTCATATCCTGAATAGAAAGTGCTTGACAGAATAAACCACCAGTGAATGCAGCTGCTTCTAAAGTTGAGATTTCTGAATCTGAGTTCGTATTTAT
>JAWUWJ010000139.1:0-28568 GCA_034111925.1 Crocinitomicaceae bacterium | reverse complement strand
CTGTGTCGATCAAGAGCAGGATATGAAATTCCTTCTATCGGTTTTAAGTTAAGAGGAGAGTCCCCCGCATAAGTACCAATAGACCATGTTTCAATAAAGTTGTCAGGAAGAAATTTGTTCTTTTCGTCGTACATATTTTGTATTTTTCTGCTGTTTTATGGTAGTGGATGTTCTCACTTGCATGCTCTTTATAAGCTCTCGAATCGATGGTGTTTATATTTTACTGCATCGATGTATTCTTATTTCGAACTCGTTGTATGTTCCAACGATTTCTCGGTTTGCGATTTGATAATCATTTGCTTGTAAAATTCAATGTATTTTTCTGTAGTCTTCAAATAGTCAAAGCTCTCTAAAGCGTATGATCTGCACTTTTCAGGATCAATGGTGTCAATATTTTTAAAGGCGCGATGATAATCGTTTTCATCGTCACAAACAAATCCCACTTCGGAAGGGACGATTTCTCCATACGCACCAACATTACTGCAAATCACGGGAGTTCCAGAAAGCAATGCCTCAGCGATTGTCATTCCAAATGATTCTGGCAATCGAGATGGAGTTATTAGCGCACGTGCATGCGCAAGAATTGTTGCTTTTTGGACACCATCAATGTCTCCAATATATTCTGCCCCATATTCATCGCACATCTGTTGAGCTTTATCAATGTCCTCCTGTTCCTTTGCTGTACCGGCAACAATTAACCTGAAATTTAGCTCTTTTGATAGTTTTAGAGCAATGTCAAGTCCTTTTGGGTGAATTCTAGACATGTCGGCCATGTAGAGAAAGTAATCTTCTTTTTTTGAAGAATAGATATATTCTTTTGGATCCAATCCATTCCAAATATACTGGGTTTTACCATATAAATTGGCCAATGTTTTTGAAACATACATCCATTCACACGTTGGTTTGCTATCTGGTATAAAAGCATGGTTTGTTTCAAAAACTGGAATGTTCCTAGATTGATAATAATTAATCACACTTTGACGCTTACACGTTTTTAAATGTACGATATCCACGTCTTCCATAGGAGCATCAATTAACTTTACTCCTTCGGGAGAAATTGTTCCTGGTAAATGATCTACCAAGTAAAAAACCTCATGTCCCTTTTCGGATAATCCCTGTGCCAATAGATCAAATTGATGACACCCTGCTCCAGATGGAGATAAAGTGGGTTTTTTTCCTGCACCATTCGTTTTTCTGATTGGATAGACATGGTTACAAACTAATAATATTCTCATTTTATTCGCTTAATTCTGTTAATTGTTTACTTTTCTCGATCGCTCGAATCAATGGCATAACATGCGTTCCGAACCGAATCATTTCTTCTTGTTTTGGCCAGCCTGAAAAAATAAAGTGACTGACTCCTATTGCTTTGTACTCCATTATTTTTTGAGCAACTTCTTCATAACTCCCAACAATTGCTATTCCTGTTGGACCTACCGTTTTCACAGCGCCCATCCATAAATTGGGAGAAGGCCAATCTTCTTTTGATAGTTCAAAATTTTGTTTAAAAGAAAGCGAATCACTTTTGGAAATAAATGTTTTTTGCTTGTCTGTATTTTGCTCTGTATTCTTGAAAAGTTGATCTGCAATCATCACTGCTTCCTCAGTAGTCTCTCTACAAATTATTGAGAATCGAAGCCCAACAGACTTCCCAGCGCTTAAGACAGGGTCTAATTTATCTTGAAGGTTTTCTACTGTATTTCCCAACTGCATCCAGCAATCACCATATTTTAACGTGAGGTCAATTGCTGGCTGGGAGCCTCCAGCTACAAAAATAAAGGGACGCTTTGAATCCTTTGAAACAAACGGTGTTTTGAGTAATCCTTTCTCCACTTGGATGTATTTACCGTCTAAATCTACATCGCCATTGTTGTTCCAAAACTGCGCACAGATGTTTAGAAAATCATCTGTTCTTTCATACCGTTCTTCTCGATCTAAAAAATCACCATACGTTTTCTGCTCTGCTGGAGAGTGCCCTGCAACTACATTTAGGTAGATTTTATTTTTTGATAGTGTCGAGAGTGTATTTATTTGCTGGGTAAACAATGTAGGCGACAATAATCCAGACCGAACCGCAATGATATATCCAAATTGGTTTGTTTGCCTTGAAAGTGCCGTCGTTAATATTGTAGGGTCTGGTTTACCATAATTGAGATCTACAAGAACAGATTCTATTCCTAAATCCTCAGCAATCTTGCAAAAATCAGCTTGACTTTTTAAATCAGGAAAGGCAGATTGGTTCGAATTGTTTTGAGCTTTTTTTTTCGCTAATTCATCCTCACCTGTTTGTATCAAACGCCAATGAAAATGAATGTTGTCACTTGTTTTCATAATGCTACTCGTTTAAGTTCGTTGACTTTTTCCATTTTTCTTACCAAAGGAAGAACACCTTGTCCGAAGTGTTCAACTTCTTCTATATCAGGCCAACCAATAAACAAAAACTGAGTGATACCGATTTGTTTATATTCCAAAAGAGCGTTTGCAATGTTTTGGTAAGAACCAACAAGAGCGATAGAAGGTGCTCCCATATACGGCACTGCTCCGTTCCATAAATAAGGCGTAATCCAAGATGAATCTGAATTAATGGCCTTTTCCATGATTTCTTTGAAGCCCTGAGAATCGAAACGCTTTTTATAATTTTCGTGTGCCTTTTTATTCGACTCAACAAAATTCAGAATCAGATCCTCTGCAGCTTTAACCGCTTCTTCTTGAGTGGGTCTTGCAATTATTGATGTGATCAATCCGGCTTGTTTTCCTGCTGTTAATACATCCGAAATTTTTGGGGCTAAATCCGATGGGCTCTCTGGAAATCTCCACAAACAATCTCCATGTTCACTTACTAAATCGACTGCATTTTGAGAATTTCCTGCAATGTATACTTCGGGTCTACCTTTCTCAGAATTATACGGTGTCGCAATAGCTCCATTCTCGACTTGATAGTATGTACCATCAAAATTCACGGGTTCGTCATTCTTCCAAAATGCGTTGCAGATTTCAACAAACTCTTTGGTACGTTCGTTGCGTTCTTCTTTTTCTTTAAAATCACCGTAGTATTTTAATTCACTAGGCGTATGGCCACTTACTACGTTTAGGTAAATACGGTCACCTATGAGTTGAGAAGCTGTATTGATTTGTTGAACAAAATATGCCGGTGTAATTAAGCCAGATCGAACGGCCACAGTAAATTTGATATGCTCGGTATCTAGACCTAAAGCCGTGGTCAACAACAAAGGATCGGGGCGTGTAAAACCAATAGCCATGAGCATAGAATCAATTCCATTTTCTTCAGCTTTCAAACATAAATTTAGCTGATCCTCATAATCAAGAAGGCCCGAGAGTTCTTTATATTCCCCCGAACTTCTGAGTTTATCGCCTGCCTGAGACAAGCTCCAATGGAATTTTAATGGATTATTTGTCATTTATCTTTTGTATAAAATGGTACGTTCAATTGTGAGGCGCTCAGCGTAGAAATCTTTACGTCTAATTCGTTTTTCATGTAGTCTAGCAATGGGTTTAACCGACTTACGGCACACCACGTACTGCCATGTAAATTGAGAACATTTGGATTCTCATTTTCACTTTTATCCCAATATGTATTTCCAGACATATCAACTCCACAAAGGAGGATCTCTCGTGCTCCATTAGTATAAGCGAGTTGAATTGCCAATGCTGCAACTGTAGCGCCAGTTCGGATTTGTCCTTCCACTGGAAGTACAACCTCTTCTTGGAGTGAATCCTCATCCTCTACAGGAAAGTAATATACCTTATTACTAGATAAACTAAACGCAGTTTCCGATATCTGAGATACGATACTTTCATTATATGCTCTAACTCCTGAATATGTTTTGTCGGGAGTCTTGAACCAAGAATTATCGGTATGTGCAATTACCCACCAGTTTGGAGTTAAACCATCAATAAGAATCGCTTTGTTTACGGCGATAATTGAAAAGTCATCGGGGATTTTATCATAATGACCAAGACCATTGGGGCCTGGAGCAACAATGCAGACCTTTTTGCCCAATGACAAACCGGATTCAATTATATTAGGAATGGATACTTTTTCCATGTATCAAATTAGCTTTAACGTTCTATTTCCCGACCTTTTATTCATCGAATCTTGTTTGATTTGACGAAGAATACATTTCATTCTAAATCAAAAAGAGCTTACTGGATCACGAAAATTTTATTTCCTTTTTTCGGATCAGTACATCAATTAATTCATCTAATTTTTTAGCACATTTAATGTAATCCAATAGATCGCTTCCGTGTACTGTCGGAATTTGATCATTCGCATCAAGATTGGTCACTTTACCTTGAGCTTCTGGAAAGTTGTCCAAAACAAACTGTGTGTGCTCGGACGACATACACCAAATTTTATCCGCTGATTTAATGTCGTCAATTGAGAGCATACGAGAGCTGTGCTCCAATACTTCAACCTCTAGATGATTTAAGGCAGATCGGGCATTGCTATTTAGAGGAACACCATTTTCCGCAGTTAAACCAGCGCTCAAGATGTTAATGTTTTTAGATCTTTTAATTTTGCCTTTGGCTCTTAATTGATCTGTCATTTTATCCATACAGATGGCTTGTGCCATTGGTGAACGACCAGTATTACCAGGGCAAACAAAGATGTAAGTACGTTGAGTGGCTCTAATATTTTGCTGGATTAATTCAATAATTCTAGGTGTGCTCAACGCGAATATAGCAGCAATGAGTACAATGGCGCCGATAAGTTGTGTGTTTGTATAAAAAGTTTCGCCAAGTGCAATGGACAATAGAACAGAGGTGGTTACCCCAGCAAGTAAGCTTGCACAACGATTAATTGGAATACAAAATGTATTTTCTCTATTGTTGAGGTAAATTCTAGATCCAAAAATATACAGACAAGAATAGAGGATTCCTATGGACAAACCGGGAATTATAAACTCAGATGAAAGGAGGGAAGTGTATCCTGCTCTAATAGATAACATGAATTCTCCTTGTCCAATAATAGCAAGAACAATTGGGATGATTAACAACGTAAGCATTGCAGACATCATTTCTTCCACAAAAAATTTGCTGTCTTTTTCTTCATCTTCAGATTTGGCTGAATACGTTATGAATTGTAAGCGGAAAAAATATCCAGTTAGGTAGGCTGCAATATTTATTCCAGCGGCGAGACCTATATTAAAGGCTGTTTTTTCTGAAAAAACAATGAGTAGTGAGAAGAGGGTTAAACCAAACGCAAGCCAAGAATACCATTGAATTTTTCTTCGGTAAACGACATCTATAAATGGAGCCATAATTAAAACTCCACCGCGCATTAGTAAAGCTGCAAACACGATAGACATTCCAGTAAAACTGTATGCTAGGGTAGTGGTGGCAATAATTACCGCAGTGGCTATTCCTGAGAACAAAGCGTATTTGTTAGTGACAAAGGGAATTGTGATTCCTCCAATTTTTAATTTCCCAGCTTGTTTCCACCAGCCAGTGATTAATAGAATTGCTATGAACCCGATTAAGGTTCCAATTAACACCATTGGTAAAAGCTCGAATCCCGAAATAGATGCACCCGATTTTGAAAACATTCCTTTAGATAACAGCTTTGTGGTTCCGCTATATGGTACGTAAAATGCGAAGTACCCAAGCGCTAATGCCCAAATACTTAATTTCTTTTTGTTCTTGCTAAATTCCATGGCTATTTTGCATTAAAAAATGATTTGTCATGCGACTCTCCTAGAAGTGATTTCCCAATCGTCGCTAACAATTGATCATCATTATCGTGTCTCGTATAAAGGGTTAAGTCCCTAAGTACTCTTTCAAGCGGACTCGGTTGGATTAATGCGCGTGCTCCACAAATATGTACTGCATGATCTAGGGTTTGAGTCGTTAATTGCTCTACTTCATACCTCACCATGTTACCAGCAGACTTGGCTTTATCAATCATGTTGTCATTCCAGCATTGGGCAGCATGATCCAGCCACATACTAGCAGATTGAATATTAAGCGCCATTTTAGCGATACGGTGCTGAACAAAAGGATCGTTTTGTCTTTGTTGGCTTTCAATATGCTTTAGTGTATAGGAATAGGCAGCTTTAGCAGCACCCAAAAAAGTTGCCGCATATTGAGGTGTCCATCTTGTTTGCCATTCGTTTAATAAGAACTCTCCAGGAGTACCAATTTGATTTTCGAAAGGAATGAATGTGTTGTCAAAATGCACCATATAGCTCACAGAACCGCGCATTCCCATTGGTTTCCACCAAGAATCATCAAAAGTAACAGATGGGTCAGAAAGTTCACAGCCGAGCATAATAACAGACTCAGGTGAACCAGTAGCATGCCGTGCCGCGCCAGGTCCTTCTGTGTTGACCAATAAATTCGCCCATGTTGCACCCGGGGCACTCGAACAAAAGACTTTGGACCCATTAATAATATATCCTTCCTTTGTCTGAACGATAGTTGTTCCAATTTTACTTTTTTGCCCAGGTGTTTTAAGAAGAGGTTCTCCACTCCACACCGTCCAAATTTCTCCTTTATTAACAACACCTGAAAACCATCTTTCCTTTTGAGCGTGGCTCGCCAGATTGTCCAAAAGCATTAAGGCATTGTTATGTCCTTCCCAGCAGCGAGCTGTTGACATGTCAGCTTTGGCTATTTCGGTCGTCATTGACCATAAGGTTCGAACATTTCCCTTGTTATTTCCTAGTCCCATTCCTCCAAATTCTTTTGAAATTGTTGGTGCGTTGAGACCGGCACGTAATAGTGCCTGAAAATTTTCTTTTGGAAAAGAATAGGTCTCATCGGAATGTGCTGCTCTCGATGCAAATTCATCTTGAGCAAGTTGTTTCAGCGATTCAACTGGGTCAATGTTGACGGTTTTAATTTTTTGATCCATCATCTTTTATTCTTTAAAAAAGAATTCTCGAACAAAACAGCTTGACCGTTCGTCTTCATCCTTAAATGTGAAATAACCTGCGATAATTAACAGTCCTTTATTTTCATTCATAGCCAATACAGCTTCCATACCATCCATTTCAAAGCGTGCTTGAAAAGCTACAATATCATTCGTAGTGGGAGAATAGGAGTAGTGCTTAACCGGCTGACTTCCCCAATCTCCTGAGTAAAAGCCTGTTTCAGATCCATTGATACTGATCATTAGTTGTTCATTTTCTTCATACAAGCGAAATGCACCAATAACTCGCGCCTTATCATAAGAGTTTATCCAGCTACCCAAGTAGTAGGAGAAGTCTATTTTTGTTTTTTGAATTTGATTTTCCATGGTCTTCGTTGCTGGTTTATTTACAAAAGAATTCTCGACATAAGTAGTTGTTACGATTGCTTCCATCCTTGAAAGTGTTGCAGGATTGAACTACCATAACTCCATATTTAATGTTTCCAATGATGCTTACATTCATGAACTCAAACTCATAGTCCCCAGTAAAACCTTCAATAACTTGAGAGCCAACATTAGAACTGAATACTTGACATGCAGTAGGTCCCCAATCCATTTCTCCTTCTTCTAGAATTCCGAAACAATGAATGAAAATTTCACTTCCTTCTATAGTAACCTCCATGCGTGAAATTTGACCTGTTTTAGGGTTCACATTGTTCCATGTGCCTAAAAAGGAGTCTATTTCAGTTCCCCATTCATGATAGAATTCGGAAACGAGATCATCTTTTTTTGTATGTTTTAATTCAGCTGTTTGCATTTAACCTGTTTTAAGTTGTTCAACTATTTTATCTGTTGGTATCGGAATTTTCAGCATTGATAGAAACTGCTGTTTAATTTGAATATTGGCCATTTCAACACCGTTAATGACCTGCATGCCATATAGAAGACAGTATTCGACAAGTGGGGTATTTGATTGTTGTGAATAAACATGATCTATTACCACACATTTCTTTTTCATTTTAGTAACATCAAAGGGAACTTCCTTATCTGTTTTTCCTATCGGAGTGCAATGAATAATGACATCATATTTTCCAGGTGAAAAGTCAGATAAAGAGACAAAGGGCAAATCAAGATCTATTGATAGTTTTAGCCCTTTTGAGATCGTTCTATTCACCAATGTTGGTGTAACATTCAAGCTTTTCATTCTTTCAGCAATACTTGATCCTGCACCGCCACAACCAACAATTGCTATTTTTTTGTCACTCCAATTTGAAAGAATTCCATTTAGTGCTTCGATTGAACCAGTTGCATCTGAGCTATATCTTGACCAACCATTGTTTTTTCGGAGTAGTCCATTGCACGCCTTGACAATTGAGTTTGTGTTCTTCAAATCGATCGTGGCTGTTTCGTAAGCTTCAGTTTTAAAAGGAGAAACTACAGTAAGCCCCGAAATAGGAATTGGAAGCTCTTGATTGTTAATTACCTTTTCGAAAAAGGAAGAAAAGTGCTCTGTCTGAAATGGTAAATATAAATAGGGCAACTTTAGAGAACGGTATGCAGCATTGTGTCGATTGGGAGAAACAGATCCAAAGACTGGATTTCCAATAATCCCAAAAAATTGAGATACTGAATATACAAAGGGTAAACCGTAATCTTCCATCAAATCCGATGCTGAAAAACTAGGTGAATTTTCGTCTTCATCGTCTAATTTTGCGTGAATTTCAGGTGCCCCCATAAAAGGCGCACTAATTTGAGTCCAAGCGGTATCCGAACCGATTGTATAGGCTACTAACGATTTGTTTTTTATCGTATCAAGTAAACGCACAACTGGAATTGCATCTTCTGAATTATGTGCTGTTACAATTAATTTATAACAACTTGCAGGAACTTGCATATATCTTTCAGCCCTACCTTTCAAACTTTCAGAGCTTTCCGAAGGACCGTGCCATGAAATTCTTCGCTTTTCCTCTGGAATGGCGTTGAGTATTTCTGGGATTAGGTCACGCTCACCTTCAAGTTCTACAAAATCAAAAACTGTAGAGGCATGAATGAGTCGTTGTACTCTCTCAATGGGCGTATCTGTATAGTTTCCGCCTTCAGAATTACTGCGTAAAACGTAAACAAGTGGAGTAGAGGTGTGCTTTTTTACGCGCTCAGGATTGGAGATAAGATCAGCTCTTACCTCAATTAACCCGATTGCATTCGTAAGTGTGGACAAGATGTCCAATTGGTTTGGTTTGGTAACCGAAATCACTATGTTGACCCTCCGTTCCATTTTATTCTTCAGAGAAGTTAATTGAGCTTACCAGTTGCAATTGATTAACAGTCGGATCAAAATTGGCTATGTAAACCATTGATGAGCCTACACGTCTATTCATGTTATACGTTACAGGTGGAGCTAACCCCGTTGAGAATTCATACAATTCTTCAAAAGATGCGATCAATTTGTCTTGGGTTAAATCACTTCCAATTTTCTTCAGACATTCTTCCAAAGTCATGAGCATTGACATGATATTTAGTTGACTGTTCTTCCAACCGGAGAGAAGATTATTTTGTTTGTTTAAGGATTGGTACAATTGAACACCAGCGAAAGTTCGTTCTGTGACCCAGGTTGGATATGAGATGAATACTTTCTTTTGAAAAGATTTAGGTAAATTAAATAAGTCAACTCCTGAAACACTCCCTGAGGTCAATATGTAAGGTGATTTCCCTAGCTTGTCAAGCTCTTTTAGAAATTGATTCCCCAATTCAATTGAGCCAATAAAAAACACAAGACCATCGGAGTGAATATCTTTGTTCAAAGCGAGTTCATTGACGTTGCTTGAATCAAGAGTCAACATTGTGGGAAGAACTTTATTCTTTGCTAGGTAATAATCTGAAATAGCTCGCGCCAAAGTTTTCCTGTGATCATCATTTGTGCAGACAATCGTGACCTCATCTTTTTTTTTAAAAAGGGCATATTCATTCGAGAAATCGACCAAAGCTTGATTTTGAGCAGTTAAACTCGGGTAGATATAAAAAGCATTGCGGTTGTTCAAACCAGTGCCTGTTATCTCATTGGAACATAGAAATAGGCTAGGGGTTGTAGTGTTTTTTCCCAATATTTCTTTTTCACCAAAGCCCGTTACCATGAAATATTTATTTTCATCGAATTCCTCGTTGGCATTAAAAAACGAGGTTTCTAACATTCGGTTGTAAATCCCTCCATTTTCATTAATTGCATTGCAATAGGCTTGTGCAACCTTTTTGACGGCTTCGTTTTTTGAATTTGATTGGTCATGATTACCGTTCAAGGCAATTCCAATTTTAATCGTTGATTTGGTAAGCCCGACATCTCCAGCTTTGCCAAGAACTTTCATATAAGCAACTAGATTGTTGAGGTCCACTCTAGTCATATTATAAGTCGGCATTGCATTGTGCAATTTATTTCCTGCAGGATCAATCCCTGTAGTGATCACCTTTCTTAAAGTCTGTTCGGTATATGCTGGATATTTCTTCCCGCTAATTCGTTTGCCTCCATACGGTCTAGTAAGGTAGGCCCAAGTTACGTTTGAAGGGGATATGCCTCCTTCAGGATTTCCCGTGCCATCAGCTTTGTGACAATTAATGCATTTCATTACCGTCCCAGGTACTTTTACTCCAGACATGTTCGCAGTAATTTTCTCTCCAGAAGACCCAACTCCTGTTGTATAAATCTTTTTTCCCGCTAACTCAGCTGGAGTGAGGTTCCCTTTTGATTCAGTGTTGCCAGAATGAATCATGGAAACTAACCCACAAGATGCTATAAGTAAGACGAATAATAGAAAATGTCTCATGCCTATTATTTAGTTTTCATTATCATTAATAACGGTATCAATAACGTCAATAATTTCATCTATTGGAGCCAATCCATTTACTTTTTTCCAAAGTTTTGTATTTAAGTTTCCAACGAGGAATACAGAATCATGAGCTTCTCTGTTCTCTACCTTTTTTCCTAGTTTTTGAAGGGCTATATCTATATTCTCTTTATCTCCAGTTATGAAGTACCAACCATCTTGCGCACCATATTCGTTTGCATATTCTTTTAATTTTTCTGGTGTATCGGTTTCATAATCTACCGTGAGTGAAATAATATTTACTTCTTCGCCAAGCTTGGTTCCCAAATGTTCTTGAATTCGCTCCAAGTTTTTATTCATAACAGGGCATACTCCAGTACATTCAGTAAAAAAAGGATTGATGATCACGATTTTATCTTTCATCAAATCCGTATATAGTTTCTTGGATTCACCATTTTGATCTAGAAGCACTACATCCGTGAAGTAATTTAGATCAGAATCGTCTTCTTTTATCGCTTCATTTTCCGTTGGAGGAGTATCAAAAAACTGATTTAATGTTGCCGCTAACTCAGTAGGATCTGCCAATCCATTTGCACGAACCCAATTGTCTTCCCCTTCTTTTCCCATTAACACAATTGGAGCGTGTTCTTCTTTTAACGAAGTGAATACTTCAAGTTTTTTAAGCAATCCATTAATGTCTTTAACTTTCCCTGTTAGTAATGTCCATCCTTCTCCCGGTTCAAAGTTTTCGCTCCAAGCCGCTAATCTTTCAGGTGTGTCTGTCGCTGGATCGATGCTGATTGTAAGCATTACCAACTCAGAACTTTCAACACGTTCTGACATTAATTTTTTTAGATGAACAAAATTTGCTCCCATTGGAGGACAGATTGTTGTACAAGTCGTGAAGACAAAATTAAGCGCAACAACTTTTCCTTTAATTAAATCGTAAAACTTCACATTCTCTCCATGCTGAGTAATCAAGTCAATATTGGGAACTTTTTTCATTCCTCCTATTGAGAACTGAGATACATTTTTATTTTTGGCGTCATCAGCAGCAACACAACATGCTGCTTTTTTGTCTTGACTTATTCCAAGCTGAGAAATGAGTAAAAAAGTGACCAACGAAATATACTTGATTAGTTTCATAGTTGCTTTGTTTAATTGTATTGACTTTACGGTTTAGTAGCGTATAGGGTAATAAATTGCGGATTGTTAAACGAAAGTTTGTGAGAAGCGCATCCAACATAGACGTAATACAATCCTTCTTCTTTAAACTTGGTCGTTATCTCGTAAACACCGCTAACATGTGTTTCAATGGCAGCTGCCTGCTCTCTTGAATTCTTTGAAAATAATGCTTGCATTACTTCAACATCATTCAACCCAGAAACGGGCTCGTTCGTATTAATGTCTAATAATTGGAATCTAAGAGTTACATCATCTCCGATTTTTGGGGATGAGTTTACTGGAAAATGCTTAACGATTAAAGGGCCCAAAAGATTTTCTATGCGCGCCTTTTCTTTTACCGGGTCTGGCAATACGGTAATATCGAAACATTCCATAACCAATGGAACGTTTAAAAAAAGTGCCAAGCTATACGTCCCTGAAGATGTTAGTTTCGCTACCGTTTCATACTCACCATCGTTTCGTTCTTCGATACTTCTATCAATAACAGCAACTGCTTTAGGAAATGATCCATACGTGCTAAAATTACCCATTGTAGAAGCCATTCCTTCTTTGTAATAATAGATGATTTTATCTTTATAGTTGGATAGTAAGACCGCGTTTGCTCCAGGTGCTTGTACAATTCCTAAAGCTGCACATTCAGGTGATCCTTCTGATGGAGGAAAGGCACCTCCAGAAAAATCGATAATAGGCACTGCTGCACCTTCTTGACCAATTGCGTCCAAAGGAATCATCCAAACTATTTCACTACCACGGTGTCTAATATAAGCTTGTTCATCTGTGAATGTTATTTGATCAGGTTGTTCTGCAACATCTCCAGTTTGTATTAATCTGTTTACTGCAACATCAAATATATCCACAGTATTTATGGTTGGGTTATTGACAAATGCCAATCGATCTCCTGGAGCAAATGCAATTTTGTCTATTCCTTTTACAGCTTGCATTGTTTTTACAACCTCATGTGTTGTTCCATCTATACCGATTAAAGTACCTTTTTGGGAGTTGACAACGTACAATGATTTCGCGAGAGAAGAGTAGGCCATGGAGTTTGGAACGCCATTTAGTTGTACGTCTTTAATTTTTTCTAGGGTGTGAGCGTCAATGACTGAAACTGTGCCATCGGCTGAGTTCGAGACGTAGACGTAATTGTTGTCGTCACTCATAGCCATTGTATGCTTGCCTTTCCCTGTTTCAATGTTTTTAACAAGCGTATTTGTCTCAGTATCAATTACAGCAACACCAGAGTTCATTTCGAAATTACCTTGTAAACTATATGTTGTCCATAGGTAATGTTCATCTGATTGAAGCAAGACCTTTTCTGGTTGGCCACCAACAGGGATGTTGGCGATTACTTTCCAGTCCGAAGCACGAATTGCCGCAACTTGACTTGCTTCTGGCATAGAAACATAAATCATGGTTTGATTTTCTTTCGTCGCCCAATCGTAGCCTGAACTTTCTAATTGAATAATGTGGAGTAATTTTGAGCCACCATATCCGAAAAGTGGATCGACTACAGAAATAGTGTTGTCATCGTTTAATGTCAGTACATAATAAACGTTCAAGTCCAATTCAGCTCTGCTCAACAACTTTCCCTCAATATAAGAGACTACTTTGTCTCCACAGCTTGTTCTGTTCACATGACGCTCCGCTTTATCCATCCATGCAGCTGGGAAAGCACCCGATAGGGGAGCGTTGGTAATTGTATCTGATATTGCAAAACGAAAGAGAACATCGTCTCCTTCAGTAAACACACCAGGTTTTTTTTTAGTGTCTATATGAGTTAAGGTAAAATCAATTTTTATTCCCTCGTTGATCACCGATTTGTGGTATCCTTCATCTTGGGAGTATCCATAACTACCTGAAACGATCATTAGCAATAGGAACATTCCAGACCAAATGAATTTGGGCATATTAGTTTTAGAATAAATTCTAATTTGTCTTAAATTCATTTGGCGTTTTATATGGAATGTTGCGATATCTGTAATCAGTTATTTATTTTTTTATGGTTTGCTTAGCAGGAACTTGTCTTCTAGAAGGTGCTGTAGTTCCTCTTTCATCTGGAGCTGGCTCACTGATTTGAGGCGCACTTTCTTCTACTACTCCGTTGGCTCTGTTAATCAACTCCTTCGGGTTTAAGCTCAGAGTTCCACCGTTTGAAGAAGTTACAGATGCAGTTTTAGCTTTTCCGAACTTTTTAGTTGTTACTGTAGTTGTCCACTGTCCATTTTCTACAGGTACATCTAAAGTTACTTTTTTACGTCCTTTGCCATATGTGAAAGTAACTGAATCAGCAATTTTACCTGTTTCAGGATCTGCTGAACATTGACCATTTATTGCAAGTCCATGTCTTTTATTTGAAACATCTGACAAGTAAACTAGATCCGTTCCATCGGTAACAGACATAATTCCCCATGCACCATTTCCAAAGAACGAATTTGGAAAACTACGGTACAAATAATCTCCTTCAATACTGTTTTTTCCACCAGCACTGTTTATAAGAAGATCGAAGCTATTCAATGCACCCAATTGATCTCTAAATCCGAACCATTGTGATAATTCATTGTGCCCTAGCTCAGTTGACCCATTAATGTATGGTTCTTCCTGCCAAACATGACCATGAAGTATGAAGCTATCTCCGTTTCCAACTCCTCCAGGGTGCAAGAGACGAACTCGAACAGGACTTCCTTTTGCTGCAATCAAATGCGGTGTTTCTGGATAAGTACCAGTTAACGTATTTGAAGTCGCAGATTGGACGTCAACCCCATTGAAATTAGGATTGTTACGGTATCTAAATGCAAGAGGATCTGACTTATAGTTAATAGCATTATCTACTGTTGCCTTGTTCTTTCCAGGTACATTTAAGTTATTTTGAAATTGTAAAACAAACTCACGGAATAGAAGCGTTGAATCACCATTATCATCCAATTCATAAACGTTTGCAGATGAGTGAGAATTAACATCTTCTACCCAAACACTACCTTCTGGCTCAACAATAAGGGCACCGAATAAACCTGAAACATATTGTTCCAATGGATCCGGAGAAGTCAGCACTACTGAGCCAAATTCAACTGGAATTGCTTTGTTATCAGCACTCCACTTACCAGCATACCATTCGTAATTTACTATTTTGTTAGTATCAGCAGTTTGCGTTGAATTCACCCCAATATTGGCGCCATCATTTTTACTTACATCGTAAGATAACAGCTCGGCATGCATACCAACTATATCGGATTTTTCTAAACTGAAAGTTTGATCTTTATCGAAATATTGATATTGCCCTTCTGGGGAGCTTTCCGCCACTATCGCATTGGTAAGTTTCACTTGAATACATTCTCCAGCATTAGCTCTAAGAACCAATGGTTCAATATTAAGGGAGCTACCGTTGGGTTTTTTAAATTTTTTGAAATCACTGTCTAACATATAAACAACAGCCGATGTATCATAGTTTTTGTAAGGCGCATTGTATACAAGCGAATGGACATTGTTGGTACCTTCGAACTGATTAATATTAAAAGCAGTTACTTTAAATTTTCTTGGTTTTAATCCATCTGGACAACCTGATTTCACACTTTCTCTTTCGGCATTTGAAACTTCATTGTTCGGTAACGCTACAAGAGAATCTTGTTCTGTGTCGTACGCACGCATCATACCAAATAATCCAGCCTTAAGTCCATTCATATCTGAACTTGGTGTATATAGGTAATCTGTTATAGTGTCCGTTTTTGGTAATGAAAAGTTCATTTCGAAGTGCTCTGACAAACTCATGTTTTGTGTAGAGCGGTATCCCGAATTTTCATTTGAAGGTTCAAACAACCAATTTACACCATGGATGTTGAAGTAGTGCGATTCTCTATGAGCGCCAACTAAAGTTCTCACTTGAATTTTATCGTTCTCATAAGCTCTCAATAAAGGAGTATAAGGGTCATACGGTTTCATTCCAGGCGTCAATGATTCTACTGGATATTTGAATATTGAATCTTTTCGGGCTGGGGAAATATTTGATCCACCTAAAGGTTGTGTATTAAACGCAGGATCTGTTCTAGGAACATTTGAACTAAATGCATACGCTAAATCTCCAGGATTTCCTTTTGATTGTGTTCTAACTGTGTCTCCTTTAATAATTGTGTCATGTGAAACTCTATATGGAATTGGCTCACTTCTGTAATTCACAGAGTAAGTTCCGTTTCCTCCACTAGTCACCAGTTGAGGCTTTAATGTGTCTAATACCAGAGATGGAGAGTAGACAACATGAGTAGGATCAATCCAACCTTTGTACTTAATATTTGCAGAATCTCTGAATATGTCCATATTTGCAGGGGTAGGGTTACTTGGATATTCTGGATAAACATCTGAAGTTAATTTACTGCCAGGAAGGTAAGCCTGTTGGTTATCCTGAAACTCTAACATAAATTCACGATAACTATCATCATTACCTTTAGTAACAATATTTGCTTGCCAGCTTGTTGGTCCACCATCACTTACGTCCATAATGTTGTTATCAACTAGAACATTTCGCATTCGACCCGATGCAACCCCCATTGTGTCTCCAGTAACTGGATCAATCCATATTGATTCATTCGGTTCAACCAATAATCCAGCATAAAGCCCAATTTGTTGGTGCGTCGAAGGACCAAAATGATCATGTGTAAATACAGTTCTCACTGTTCTGTCTTCTCCTTTATTGTTCAATAAAGGATCTGCATACCAACGTTGAATAGTTGTTTGTGCACCATCCCAGTTCTGACCAGCAGGAGCTTTGCCCCAAACCGGATTAGGTAAATGAGCCTTTAATTTCCCATTAACAGGTCTAGACGATGCGTTATCAGTTATTGATTTATTAGGTGCGTATTTATATATGAGGTGTTTACCACCATCGTTAATTGCTTCAATACGTTCTCTTACCACGTCAGGTGAAAGTGTTCCATCTTCGTAGTTCCATCCGTTTGCTGCACCATCTGAAGAGGTTACATCAAATTTCACAAGGTGAATGTGTTGTCCAATTATATCTGTAGGTGTTCTTACTTGGTAATCATCCAACTCATAATATTGAGGAACTAGATTGGTGTGCCAGAATTCAACAAACTCACCTGTATTAGCTCTGAAAAAGAAAGGCTCAGGAGCTTTTATACCACTAATATTAGCTGATACATCTCCCCATAAGGAAATCATTCTTTGTTGAGGGTAGTGCCATCCTTTTTTATTTAGAACGACATCGAGTTGAATTACTGCAGCTTTATAGATTCTTTTCGTTCCAACTGCATTTCCATTAATGTCTACCGCCGGATCTGCGAAAGGAGCACCTTGGACTGGAGGCATTCCATTTAATGTAAAGCTCGTAGTTCTTCCGCCAGGAGTTAAAGAAGGACGCGTTCTAGTTGCGTGCTCTTTCATTGCCAACTTTTCAATTACAGTACCATCTTCAGGTAATTCTATAATTTCAATCTTATTAACGATTTTAGTCCAATCAAAAGCTGTATGATTTTCAAACGCCACATTTCCTGTTTTGATTACGTTTCTAGGAAGTCCTCCATTTAATGGACCTTGTTTAGTACCACTTTCCGTGTAAATTGTTCCTTGAGCAAAATCAAGTGGTGGGTGCGGTGGACGGCTTCCTGCGATTCCAGGAATAAAGAATGGGTATCCAGGACTTTTCTTGTCATTTTCAACAACTACTTGTCCTCCTTCAATTTTAATTTTACCTGGCATTGGAGCCATTCCGATAGTTGGCATTGGAACCAATCCAGGGATTACAGTTCCTCTTGCGATTTCACCGTCAGGTAAAGCACGAGATCCTGCTACAGGTTCAAGGTTAGCGTCTAGCTCTGTACCCATTTCCAGTACATCATGAACACGCCACATACTCCACATCCCTGCTGCAAAATGTGGGTAGAAGTGACAGTGAAAAATTTGATCACCAACTGTTTTATTCAAGTTTCCACTTCCGTTGTACACCATTTCAAGTGTATAAGAAGAACCAGGATTAATTGTTTGACTGTCCATATAATGTCCATCGTCGCTATTTGGACTGTGCAACCACTGATGTGCGTGTTGGTGATGGACGTGCGTAATTCCTGCACCAGCGTGCGTTATTCTAAATTTCACATGGTCATTCATGTAACTATGGTACACGTTTGACGGATCATCCGCATAAAGTGCTCTTTTTGCCTTTGGCTTACCTGGCGCTATAGTTGGAGCCACTGTATCTAATAAGTTTGATGATATTGCGCCACCAAACAAATTTTGTAAAGTTTCGTCAACGTTTACATTACCTCCGTTATTGATTCCAACATTAGCGGGAACATCAACCACAGTTGCCGGATCACCAACGGCCCATGAACTCAAAAAGAATTCTTCATAGGCGCAATCAGCGCAATCGGCCATTGGTCCTACTTTTATTCTATTTGCAAAAATTTCAGCACCAATTCCTCCAGTTCCATAATTAATAGCAAAGTTGTCCTTACCGGTAGATAAGGTTCCTGTTATATTTCCGTAAATTGCGCTATCAGAAATGTCTGTGTAAAATACAGGGAAAGCCTGTACTACATTTTGTGCTTCATGGTAGTGAATGGAAAATTCGCGATAGGGTTGTCTTCTGTCGGGAGAAGCAGGAACGTTATTAAATGATGGACTGTTTTCTGCGTAAGGAAAACGCCCCGCATTAGGACCTGTGATTATTGCAGTAAGGTCTGTATGAATTAATACTCTGCGATGTGGATATTGAGGTGATTCCGTGTACATTTTTAAGATAGGGTTCCCATGTTCGTCCTCTGCATTATAATTAATAATTGGAAAAGCTCCTTCAAATTTCGCATTGTAAATGCCTAAGGAAGCAACGTCATCTATAGTAAATATTTTATTTGGTTTTAAAGGATCAGCGTTTGGAGCCTCCCATTGGATAATAGTCTGGGCTAATAGATCTTCAGTTACTTGGCTTCTATACCATTCTGCTCCTTCAGGTTGAATGTTAAGTGAACCAAACAATCCGTTGGTCAACTGTCCACCATTAGCTCTACCTTTTTGAATATCTGCACCAGTGCTATATAGTAGAAAAGCTCCTTCTTCCGCTGCGATAACAGTATAGGTACGTGATTCACCTGGAGCGGCTAAACTGGTTTCGTTAACTCCATTGAAGCTAGCGTCACTTGATATGTTGTCTGCCATTTCAGTTCCTAAGATGTGAACTCCGGCTGCTCTTGTTCTTGGGAGAAACAAGTTTTCAGCCTTTCCTTGTGTTATTGCATAAGGCTTGTCTGTACCATACGCATCTACTATTGCCTTCTGGCTATAGGGAGTCAAATAATTGGTGAAATTGATAATAAGTACATTTCCTTTATTCGCTCTAAGTACGATAGGTCTTGGGCGTTTGTCTGTACGAAGACGAACTTTCCCTTCTTTTAAACCGGATGAACCAGGCACGGCTTCTATATCGCTAACGAGCGCAAAAATCATTCCCGTTGGAGCGGCGGCTCCCATCCTATTATACATAATGGGTTGATCTATTGCTGCAATATCAACATGAACAGTATCACCGACTTGTGCGTTGGTGAAATTGGAAACACATATTAAAAAAAATGTGATAGATAGAGCCTTGGGAAGGTTCCACGAATTTAATTTGAAAGTGACCATTCTAAAATTCTATTAGTAGAGTGAGTAAATAAGTAGTCGATTCTTTATTCATTGGTTTGAATCTCTGACAATGTAGAATTAAATCTCGATATTTCATGGTGTAAAAGACTGAGATGCGACTTTTCAGGTATAAAAACTAAGAAAAATGGGCACATATACGGTAAGAATGGTATTTGTACTTGGAATTTGCATAAGTAGGGGGCCAGAGCTATAATTTTGACTCTGTTTTGACTTTGTTCTGTGTCGAAAAGGTGTGAATTCAGTGTTACTATTTTAAAGGACAGAGAGTTAATATTATTTCAATGAGCAGGAGTGGAGGCGATAAATAAATCAATTATCTTCGTTGCGCAATGGAAAAAAATCTGGATGTTTCAATAATTATACTCACATTAGCGCGACATGGAATAACACGATAAAAACAACTCTTTATTCACTCTAATCCACAATTACTTAAAATATGACCACTAAAAGAATATGTATACTTGATAAAGCTCTACCCTTAAACGAAGAGTTTTACGACAAACTAGTATCGAATTTAAAAGCACAAGACATAACAATAACTTATTGCCGCAGACCCAATGAAGATTCTGAAAATGCTGATATAATAATTCTAGCCGCACCGATGAATACGAAGATATTTGCTCCTCATCAAATTGTATTGGGCTTAAGATGGAATAACCGTAAAGAACGCTTATTGATCGCTGATAAAATCATGTCACCGAAGTTTATGGCTCGATGGGCTTCGCCAGAAAGTAACGAAGAGTTGAAAGAAACATTAGCTGAGTGGAATACTGATGAATATGTATTCAAATATGATTCGTCTGCCGGTAGAAGAGGAGTTGCTTTAATAAATCAGAAGACGGAACAAATACCAGAGGATTACTCTTCGGAGAAAGATATTATTATGGAGTATTTGAGCGACGATCCATACACGTATAAAGCAGATATGTTTTGCGGCGTATTATTGAATTCGTGGTTTCTCAGAACAACAGATATTAACCATGAAGAATTCAATAATTATACGAAGAATCCAACAAAATATGACTTACCCGCTGATGTTAAAATGGAGCTGGAAGAATTAAGTCGAGAATTAATGAAGTATGGAGGTGGGTACGTTAGTATCGATTTAATGAAATTCAATGGACACTACAAAATCATAGAAATAAACACGAATACTGTGGGGCGAAATATTTCATGGAAACATTTTTCTGAGGATTATTTGGTGACCTACCCTGCTGGAATTAAGGAGCTTTTAGAGACATCTGCAAGCGCCCCCAATTTTGAAAAACTTTGGAGTAAATTTAGAACGAAAGACTGGATCAAATCAATTTAAAATGAAAACTGTTTCGGTAATTATTGCGGCATATGCTGCAGAAAATTTTATAGGTGAAGCGCTTGAATCAGTTCTAATGCAAAACATACCTGAAGGCTATAAATTGGATGTTATTGTTGGTGTAGATGGATGTGATGAGACTTGGAATGCTGTTAGCGCACTTAATTATAAAAACGTGCGCTACTTAAAGATGGAACGCAATCAGGGGACATACGTCACGTTCAATACAATGATGGAGTATACCAATCCTGATTTGATTGTAAGATTTGACGCTGATGATATAATGTTTCAAGATTATCTCGCAAATCAAATAGATTTCCTAAAGCACAATCAAGATGTGGATATTATACGCACATTGAGTATATACGTTGATGTAAATAAACGTCCAATCAGAGCAAGCTTGGAAAATAACACATTCACCGCGGAAAATGGCGAATCACCAAGGGCAGCGGCTGGGCAGTTTATGATGCGAAAAGAAGTTTGGGAAGAAATGGGAGGATTTAAACCTTGGAAGTGCGCTGCGGACTCCGAGTTTTTTACCCGTGCAAAAATTTTCGGCTTTAATAAAGCGGCTACCGAACAGTTTGGATACATGCGTAGAGTGCATGAAAATTCGATTACTCAACTTAAAGACACGGCTATAGAATCTGATATTCGCCAGAAATATGTTGATCTCATAGCTTATAATAGAGAACACGGAATGACAAAGGAAGAGTGTTTTGTAGTTGGAGTTACGGGAAATGTAACGTCTGTTCTTCCATGAGTTTAATAGAGTCAATTAATTATCCGATTGCAACCGGAGTGAAATAAAGTGAAAAATGCTAACAATCATATCGTATTATACAAACAGCGGGTATTTGGCTTATCATTTAAGAAAGCATAAAGTAATTAATGTTTTGCCAGGTGATCGAATCACAGATATTTTAGAATCAGGCGATGTTACGGAAGAGGTGCTTTTTCAAATTAACCTTAGCAATTATTCCTCGTTTTTCTCTGATACGGAGGTTCCTCACGAGCTAGTAGTTAAATCGGGAAGACGTGTTTTGAATAACGGAATGACTGATATTTCAAAGACGAAGATTCATGATATTCTTGAATCTCTTGAATTGCCTTGCCTAAAAGTAAATAGGAATAAAGTCGGCGATAACGATCAAGTATTTGTCAAATCAAACCTCAATTACGGAGCGCTTCATGAGCGGAACTTACCAGAAAACATACTCGGTCGTCTAGGTATAGAATATAGCTTCGAACTAGTCCCAAAGAATAATGAATACAAAAAATATGTTGTCAAGGATATTCCCGAGTCTTATTGGTCCCACGAGGGGCTAGTGATTGAGAAATTTATCGAAAATAAGAACGAATCTTATCTAAGAGTTTACAAAAACAACGACAATTATGCTTTAACGTGTGCGTTTATACCTGGTAAAGACATTAAGAAAATGGATGCAGGTGTGAGGCGTGAAAATATTTTTCTTCATGCAGATGATATTTCCACGATCGAAAACGTGACCTATAGAAACGCTTTGATTGATGTTTCAAAATTTTTCAATTCGCAGCAAATTGATTTTGGAACTGTAGATATTTTGACGGATGATGCGAACACAAATTTCATCATTGATTATAACCATACTCCTCATTGGGGTGAGGAAGATCAAGGTAAATTTCTATCCTTTTTATCCTCTGGGGAGTAGTTTTAAAGGAAACGGTGGCCTCTTAGAGCAATCATTTTTATTTTATCGTACTTCGCTATGCAGGAGCTAACCTTTGCATATAATGATAGCCATTAGTGCAAGTAGGCTAGGTCTTCAATACTCTAAAAGAAATCAATATGCACAAAAAAAAGCCTCATCTTTCGATGAAGCTTTTGAAGTTGTCCCACCAGAAAATGCGATAGCATTTGAAGACAAACGGCAGTGCAGGTAGGCTCGAACGAGTCCCTTACTATTTTTTTAAAAAAGTAAGGGTACAAAAAAAGCCTCATCTTTCGATGAAGCTTTTGAAGTTGTCCCACCAAGGCTCGAACTTGGACTCTTCTGTACCAAAAACAGACGTGTTGCCAGTTACACCATGGGACAATTTCACAACAGTTCAAAAATTAACTAATAACCAGTTGCGGGGGCAAATCTACTAACAAAATTTCAATCGTCAAACAATATTTTTAAAAAATTCTTGAGTGACTAAAAAACAGCACTTTATGCGATTTTGTCATTTTTTCACTTTTCTTAGCGAAAATGCTCGTTATATATTTTTAAATTCGCAGTTGCTTGAACTTAAGCAAATGGTTTTGAAAGGAGCCAAGTCTAAATTTAACTGACAAAGAATGAACTACAAGAAAATTAATAATTACCTAGGCTGGTTAGTATTTCTGATCGCCACAACAGTGTACTTTATTACCATTGAAGACACAGTAAGTTTGTGGGATTGCGGTGAGTATATCACAGCAGCATATAAACTTGAAGTTGGACACCCTCCAGGCGCACCGCTTTTTATGGTACTAGGAAGATTGTCTTCGTTCTTTGCAGCTCCTGAAAACGTAGCCGTTTGGATCAATAGATTATCAGCAGTTTCTAGTTCTGCGACCATACTTTTTATGTTCTGGTCCATAACATTGCTTGTCAAAAAGATCTCTTTACGCGACAAAAAAGAATTAACTCCTGGCGATAAAGTAGCCATTCTAGGTAGTGGGCTCGTCGGAGCATTGGCCTATACATTCTCAGATTCGTTCTGGTTCTCAGCCGTAGAGGGTGAGGTTTATGCAATGTCATCCCTATTTACAGCTTTGATATTCTGGGCAATCCTCAAGTGGGATGAAGAAATGATGGAGATTAAAAATGGTAGGCTAAACCCTACTGGATACTCTCCAGATCGTTGGCTTCTTTTTATTATGTTTACCCTTGGATTGGCCATTGGAGTTCACCTTCTTGGAATCCTTGTTGTTCCAGCAATCGGATATACGATTTATTATAGATATGGCTCCGTCAACAAAAGGTTTTTTCATGTTTTCTTAGGACTGGTTGTAGCAGGCCTAATTATTTCCATGTTTACTTCTAGTTCGGCATCTATTGTCTCGTTAGTGGTGCTTTACGCACTAGTGATAGGGTTGTTCTATGGGTTGTTTTTGTGGTCAAGGAAACAGAAAGTTGTTGAGTTTTTTCTTGTTGGATTAATGACGCTTTTCATACTGGTTTTTATTCAAGAAGGAGTGATTCCAGGGTCTATTTCAATGGCTTCATCATTTGAAATTGGCTTTGTTACAGCACTTGGAATGCCATTCTATTCTGGGACAATCTTCTTCTTTGTTGGGCTTATCGTTTTGTTCGTATTCTTATTGAGATATTCAAGAAAAAAGGAGAACAAAGTTCTTTATTCATCCATTATGGGCCTCATGCTTTTGATGATTGGATTTGGTTCATTTGCCGTAATTGTAATTCGTTCGAATGCAAACACACCTTTGGATGAAAATGATCCTGAGAATTTAGTATCATTTCACTCTTATTTAAAACGTGATCAATACGGATCCGCTCCATTATTATTCGGTAACGCTTGGAACTCTAAAGAAAATGGAGGGAAATGGGAAACGCGTGGAGAAAAGAAAAGCTGGGTATCGCACAATGACGATGCGTTATGGGATGATCAATCGCCTATTCACTTAAGACGATTTATTGTTACTAAAAACGGAGGTGTTCTTAAAGCTTTTAAAGATGAAAAACTAGCTACGGAATATGCCAAAAAGAAAGGCGCTATTGTTGAAGAGACTTATTTTGAGTCCAACGCAGGAAATAGAGAGAATGCAATTGCTACCTATTCGCAGACAATGTTTTTCCCAAGAATGTATTGGACACAAGATCAAGCTCGGGTTGAATCCTATAAAGAATGGTCTGGCTATGATCCAAACGATGAACTCGCTAAATCCATCATGGCTGAAGCGAAGGCAATGAATATACCGTATTCGGATCACCCAAAAGTCGGGAAGGATCAAAACCGCCTTCCGACAGCAGGAGAAAACTTTAGTTTCTTCTTCAAATATCAAGTGAATTGGATGTATACGCGTTATTTCCTTTGGAATTTCGCTGGGAGACAAAATGACATTCAAGGAAGTAGAGGTGGATCAATGCGCGGTAATTGGAAATCTGGATTTAGTATGGTTGATGACGCTCGTTTAGGCGACCAAAGTGCAGCACCGTATTTCACGAAAGACAATCCAGCAAATAATTCATTCTTCTTCCTACCATTGATTTTAGGGTTGATAGGATTGTTCTTTCATTTCTATCGAACACCGAAAGACGCTTTTGTGGTATTCCTCGCGTTCCTGTTCACAGGAGTCGCAATTGTGGTTTACCTGAATCAAAAAACATTAGAACCAAGAGAACGTGATTATGCGTTTGCAGGATCTTTCTATTTCTTCACCATGTGGATTGGAATAGGGGTGTATGCACTTTATGATGCGTTCAAATCTTTTGGTTCGAAAGAATTCACGAAAATGGGAATTATTGGTGGAGCTGGATTAGTTCTCTTCGCAATAATGGATTGGGGTGGTGCTCTAGTGAGCATGCCGTCGACAATTTCATGGTTGATTATTTTCGCACTTGGTGCGGCCGTCATTGCAGCAATGATTGGCTTGAGGTCAATTCTTAAAGAGCATACTCAAGGAGCACTAGTTGCTACGATGTTGACGCTATGCGTTCCATTAATAATGGCGGTTCAAGGTTGGGATGATCACGACAGAAGTTTAAAAACATCTGCGCATGATTTGGCCTACAACTATTTGAGTTCGTGTCAAGACAACGGAATCCTATTTACCAATGGAGATAACGATACCTTCCCACTTTGGTACATGCAAGAAGTTGAAGGTAAGTTTACGAGTATTAGAGTGTGTAATTTATCATTGATGCAAACGGATTGGTATACCGATCAAATGAAAATGAAAGCATACGAATCTGAAGCTTTACCTATACAATTCCGTGAAGATCAAATCTTGATGAATTCAGGCGGAACAGATCAGGTATTGTTCCAGGACTTGTTCAATCTTGTTTTTAATAGCGCTAATCCAAGAGTTGTTAAAGAGATTATTGCTCTTAGAATTAAACAAAATAAAAAGCTGGCTATTCAAGCAACGGAAAAGATGGCATCGTCTGCTCCTGGATTTTTGGCAGGGACAAAAGGTCCTAGCCCGGAAACAAATCTTCGTGTAGCTGAATTGACAAGAACACTTGGGAAACCCTTAAGTAGTAAACTTGTTGATGATATATACAGTAAACTAAGCGCTGCGGTTGAAATCTTCAAAGGAATTCAAGACAGAACAATGCAATTTGGAAGTAATGCACAAGGTCAAGGTTTTCAAGATTTAGTGTTTAAATATGAAGAGGGATGGAACGTTACTAACTTAGAAGATGCTATGGCATTCGTTAGAAATGACGATAATATGGTAACATTCAATACCCAAGCATTGAGAGTCTTCCCTAGTTCGGAATTTGTTTATCCTGTTAACAAGGAAAACGCTGTGAAATCTAAGGTTATTTCTCCAGAACAAGTAGACGAATGTGTAGACGAGATTAAATTCAAATTTACAGCCGGAGGATTAACAAGAGAGCAAGTAATGATGCTTGATATTATTGCCAACAATCATTGGGAACGTCCAATCTACTTCTCGTCGCCAAGAGCTTCGAAAGTTGGGGATGCGCTTTACAAAGGATTGGATGGTTCTGGTCAAAATGGTTACGTTAAACAAAACGGTATGGCATTCGAATTGACACCATTGGTTACAAGCCGAACGATCATCAACCGTGAGAGAATGTACGATAACATGATGAAGAATTACCATTACGGTG
Organism: Crocinitomicaceae bacterium; assembly: GCA_034111925.1. Lineage (GTDB taxonomy): Bacteria > Bacteroidota > Bacteroidia > Flavobacteriales_D > Crocinitomicaceae > UBA4466. The sequence goes on along the minus strand of JAWUWJ010000139.1, from coordinate 1,913 downwards.
AAATGAATAACCCTGATGTTCTGACTGATTATTATACAAGAAGACATACTGTTCAATACAGAAGTCATTTCCTAAGACTGTCAAGAGACTATGCTGTTGCAGCTGCTAACGCGGACAGATTTGGAGTTCCAACGAATGATTCTCTTATCCGCCCTGGTCAACTTTCAGAAGCGGAGAATGCTGAGTATAAAAAACGTGCTATTGCTTTAGTAAAGAAATCATTGGAAGTAATGCCAGCGGAGTTCATTATTGATTATGGTGAGCCAAATGGAACCGGTTATTTACCTTATCAAGATCAGGTAACAGGTGAAAGATGGCTTTCGTACACTGATGGTGTATTACACGACTACGTTGAAGTGTTGTTGCTTGCAGGAGACAAAAAAGAGGCGAATCGTTTAGGAAACGTGGTTTGTGATCAATTGGAATCGATTATCAATTATTACGATAAGTCGAATGTTGCAATTACCTCTTCAACTCCGCATAACATGAAGGATATGTATGCAGCATTAGAAGCGTACTTTAAAATGTATAAAGCTGTAAATGATGCTGATTTCGGAGATCCAAACGGTAAACTGGCAAAACGTATCAACAGTAAATTGGACGAAGTGTATAACACGATTAGACCTTCTATACTGACAAGAATGGAAGCATTGGCTAACGATAGAGGAGAAGTTGTTAATCGTGGAGCTCTTGCAGGGCCAACGGCCAATAGATTATTTGCTATCGAAGATCAATTGAATGCAATTGGATATAGCAATGGTTATTTGGAAATGCCCGTGAAAGTTGCGCCTCAACGACGAGGAACACCTGCGGGTGGAGGTCAAGCACCTGCACCATTTCCTGGTCAACAATAAATGATTAAATATTTTAAAACCCCAAACACCTTCAAGTGGATTTTTCACAGAAGGGTTTGGGGTTTTTCTTCATCCAATAAAGTGTATTTAACTTTTGACGATGGCCCTACTTCTGATTTAACGCCTTGGATTCTCGATTTCCTTGATTCACATAAAATCAAAGCCACGTTTTTTTGCGTTGGAGCAAATGTTGCGAAGCATCCCGACTTGTTATCCAGTATTATGGACAAAGGCCATGCAGTTGGTAACCATACTATGCGTCATGAAAAAGGAACAGATGTTTCTGAACAAGACTATTTAAAGTCAATTGAAGAGGCGAGTACCTTGATTCCTTCTAATTTATTTCGACCACCCTATGGAAGGTTGCCAATGCGTTATTCGAAAGGCATTAGAGCGAAGTACAAAATTATTATGTGGTCGTGGCTGTCGTATGATTACGACTCCTCCGTTCCAATTGAATTAATACTTAAGAAGGTGCAAAAGATTAAAGGGGGCGATATTCTTGTTGTGCACGACAATGTTAAATCACAAGATCGATTAAAGGATCTGCTGCCTGAGTTGGTAGCGATAATTAAATCAAAAGGACTCGAATTCGATATTATTTCCGCTTAAAAACAGGAACGGTTGAGCAAGGTTCTCCATACATGATACTCTTCACAACAGGCTGAAGGTGTCGAACCAGTTCAACCATTGCGTATTCAGGAGTCGAAATATCAGCACAACCCTTAATAATTACTCTTCCTTCTTTGAATTTCTCCAAATCATCCTCTAAGATGCGATCCAGAATAAGTTTTTTCTCTAAATCGCTCTTGCTTCCAACAATATAGTCAGATCCAATTTTTTGCAATTGAGATCCTATTAGCATGTACGCCCAAGTTGGGACTATTGCATCTGCCGAGCAATGAATGTAAACCGCTTTGTTTTCAAAATTTGACCAATCGTTTTCTTTAATCCAAACACGAAAGTCCTTCTCCTTCAAAACAAGTCCCTGCCACAACTGATCAGTAATATCAATTTCTTCAATTGCTACGTTTGGCTTGTAATCCCCTAAGTCAATCG
>JAWUWJ010000138.1:0-23029 GCA_034111925.1 Crocinitomicaceae bacterium | reverse complement strand
AGTTAAATAAATGGACACATTCACCCAAAACATCTTTTTAACCAAAAAAGAAACCTTAAAGTGTTCTAAATGCCGCAAACGAATTGCTTTAGGTCACATGTTTGTAGCTGAAACAGAAAAGCACAGTGGAACTTGTTTTTCATGTTCGCCATTTGTCTATGCTGCTTTTTTAAAGCCCGGAAATGCGGCCCTAACAAGACGCTCTAAAAAGCACTCAAGTTATTGCGGGGTTTTATTTGCTTGGAACGGCAGAAGAAAGCGATTTGAGCGGAAGGGACAATATGTTGAGGCAAAAGCGATTGAAACGGCAGAACAAGAGTGCGCAGATGATGAGAAAGACCGTGCACTTAAAAATGAAAAAGCGGCTGTGGTAAGAGCAGCACAAGACAAGATATACATCGAGGAATTTTCAAAAGCGATCAGAGGGTTTTATCCCAACTGTCCAAAGAGCAGGGAAGAAGCCATTGCAAAACATGCGTGTGAAAAATACAGCGGCAGAGTAGGCAGAAGTGCCAAAGCCAAGGAGTTTGATAAAGCAATGATTGACTTGGCTGTAGAAGCGCATATTCGACACAAAGAAACGAACTACGACAGTCAGTTTGGAACGGGCAAAACGAAGCGGGCAATCCGTTCTGATGTGAAGCAGGATATTACTTCTGTTTTAAGGAAGTGGAGTTAGATAGATCCTTTAACGCATGTCTGGGACAAAAGGTGGGATTAAGCAGCATTCCAAATCCAAACCAAATGCAACTAATTTTTTAAACGCCTCGTCAATACTACGATAACAAAAACCTACGCAATGCTAAAAAAACTACTACTACTTCTCACAGTTACCTTACTTTCATCTCAATTAAAAGCGCAGTTCGTTACCATCAACGACCCACTTTTTGTTGCTTGGTTGACCTATGAATACCCGACGTGTATGAGCGGGAGTCAAATGGATACAACATGCAGCGACATTATAAACGAAGCGATTGTAAATGTTGACTATGAAGGAATTTCGGATCTTCAAGGAATAGAATACTTCGATAATTTAGCGTTGTTATTTGCTTATGGCAACAACCTCTCTACACTTCCAGTATTGAACCAAACATCATTGGTTAATCTACAAGTAGGTTCGAATGACCTAACTTCTATTCCCAACTTTCCACCGAACTTATTGATCCTTAATATTTCTAGTAACCCTAGCTTGTTGAGTACTCCAGCACTGCCAAGTTCATTGTATTCTTATGATGGAAGTAATAATCCAAATTTACCTTTTCCTGCTTGGCCAAGTGGGCTACTAGATTTAAAATTGGGTAGTTGCGGTCTGACTTCTGTTCCGTCCGTTCCAAGTGGCTTGGAAACATTTTTTCTTCAAAACAACCCATTGTTAGGTAACATTTCACCGGGTCAAATTCCGAATACAGTTACAAATTTGGCGATTGGAAATTGTGGGTTAACACTAATCCCGATTCTTCCTCCAAATTTAGAATCATTGTCGATTTGGCAAAACTCCATCTCAACCGTTGAAAACTTGCCTGCGACATTGATGGATCTTCATGCGATGAACAATCCGAATATTACGCAGCTAAATGGATTGCCAGATAGTATGAATTATTTCAATTTCGACAATTGTAATATCTCCATTGTTGATTCACTTCCTACATATTGTCCCCAAATTGATCTGAATGATAACCAAATTATATCCATCCCAAATTTCCCTGTGAACATGAATTGGTTTCATGCGGAAAACAATAATATCTCCAGTATTCCGCCATTCCCTGTAACGATGCAGTATTTAAACATGAACAACAATGACATGTATTGCTGGCCAATTTTCTTGCAAGCAATGACGAATATGGCAATAACGGGAAATCCTTTTACGTGTTTACCGAACAAAACAAGTAATATGTCAAACCCGTTCTTCGACGCTTATCCACTTTGTGATTACAACGACCCCGTGAACAACCCGCAAGGATGCTCAACAGCAGAGGGAATTGAGGGCTTTGTTTTTTCTGATGATTTATTGGATTGCACCTACAATGGAAGCGAAAATGGATACCAAAACGTTACGGTTCGTTTGTTTGACGGCGGTGCAAATGTTTTGCAGACAACATCTACGAGCAGTTTAGGGCAGTACTTTTTACTTGCAGATCAAGGAACGTACGATGTTGTTGTAGATACTTTAAACATGCCATTTACGATCAGTTGCGCAGCTCCAGGTGTAGACTCTACGGTTTCAATTGTTGCTCCTGATTCACTCGTTCAAGACGTCAACTTTGGAATGATTTGCAAACCTGGGTTCGATGTCGGAACAAAGGGGTTCAATTTGAACAATATCATTTTCCCTGGGCAAGCTCATACTTTAACAGTGCGATCGGGTGATTTAAGTAACTTTTATGGATTAAACTGTGCTGCCGGTGTTGCAGGGAATGTAACTATTGAGATTACGGGCCCAGTTCAATATGTTGGAAACCCAGCAAGTTCATTAACTCCGACGGTTGGATTATCTACTTATTCTTACACCATTCCAGATTTTGGATTGGTAGACATGGACAACGATTTTCAATTGACTTTCTTGGTGGATACAACGGCTTTATCGGGAGATTTAATTTGCATGAACGTAAATGTTACTCCCGTTTCAGGAGACAACGTAAGTGCGAACAACATCTATTCTGCTTGCTATTCGGTTGTTAATTCCTACGATCCAAATAATAAATTGGTCACTCCAGAAACGGTTGAGCCTGGCTACGACGATTATTTAACATACACAATCAACTTTCAGAATACTGGATCTGCACCGGCGTTTAATATTCGCTTGGAAGACACATTGTCTCCGTTGGTGGATTTGAGCACATTCGAAGTTATTGGATACAGCCATGACAGCCATTTCAACCTTATTGATAACAAGTTAATCGTATTCTATCCAAACATTATGTTGGAAGACAGCACAACGAATGAGCCAGAATCGAAAGGGTTTTTCCAATACAGAGTACGACCAATGAGCGGTTTAACTGAAGGAACAACTGTTGAGAATACAGCACATATTTTCTTTGACTACAACGCACCGATAACAACGAATACGGCTGTAACAAGTTATGAAATCGATGATACAGGAATCAATGAAATTGAATACGACCTTTCAATCTTTCCCAACCCAAGTAACGGTCAATTCTATGTGACTTTGAATGGGTCTGGAGTTCTTGAGAAGGTATCGGTTATTGATGAATTGGGAAGAGAAATTCCCGTGAGAACATCAACTGGTTCAACATACACAACAATCGAATTGGTGAATAAGGCAACGGGATTGTTTATTGTGAATGTTACAACGAATTCGGGGACAGTGCAAAAGAGAATTCTAATAAAATAGATTTTTGAATAGAATTAAAGCCCCATTGACATTGAGTTGATGGGGCTTTTTTTGTGGTGGAAAGTAAACTGTATTAAGAACCCTTAATACTTCGGCTTATACTTCTTTTTAACCTCGTAAAGTCTCGCGCCAAGAACAATTAAAGGAATACCGAACCCAAATAAACTAGCGATGATTATGTGGGCTAAATTCCAGCCTTTCAACTCATTACCAGAAGTATCGCCCTCTTCTCTAGTATACTTATGAATTCTTGAATCTACTGCTGCTTGGTATAAATGTTTGCATAAAAACCCATAGAAAATATACGCTCCAATAATTCCTCCAAACAATGTGAAAGCTGCTATCGGTGAAGTGAAGAACAATATTGTCAATCCAATCCCAGTTCCTATTGTCAAAAGAGCACCTAATGTATTTAGCCAAGCTCTATTTCTAGAATATTGAATACGATTCAACTTCCTTTCAGGATCATCCTCCTCTGCTATTAGCTCTTCAGCCGCTTCTGCTTCTATTGGTGCCTCCATCGTTTTATACGAAACAGGTTCAGAAACTGCATCAATTCTTAAAGACGAAGTGTTTTCTATTTCATTAACGGCATTCGCTTCTTTTGGACTTTCTACCTCTTCATAAGCAACGACTTCCTTTGCTGGATAAGAAGGTGTGTCGACATAAGTAACTTTCTCTTCTTTAGCCGAAACTATTTCCTTTGTAGAATTCTTTTTCGCTTTTGAGAAGCGTATTTTATTGTGGTAACTTCCACACGAGCTTAGAACTAGTGCAGTAAGAAGAATCAATATCGGAAGTTTACTGTTCATGTTTGATTTTGTTAATTTGATAGACCAAAATTAAGGGATGAGTTGCCTTTTTGCTTACTGAATTCAACAAGGTCAAATTACACAGTTGTGAATATCGCAAAACAGGAATTGAAAGAATCATTGGGTCTGAACTTTTGATTCCTAGATTCGGTTTTTGCGGAATTGAAATGCTCTGCTCTTTTCAGAAATATATTTACACAAATATTTCACGTAATAAATCCCCAAAATTCATCGAGTTCCTTTGTTGAATAGCCTATTTTTGCTTAAAAAAGAAAAGTTATTCAATGCGGTATTCATTTATATTCATCCCACTTGTTTTTCTGTTCACATCGTGTTCTAGTGAAGAACAAGTAGAGCAAAAGCCTGTTAAAGAAACAGACAATTCGGTTGCAACGCCTGACAAAGGTTTAGTTCCTACGGTAAACAGTCAAACTCAAGTGAGCGTTGAGGATACTTTTCGGAGCGATCCTGTTCTGGTTGTCGAAGCCGTTTTTGAAGCTGCACGAACAAAGGATTATTCGGTCTTGTCAACGCTTTGCGATCCAATGGGAGAAAATGATGATCCTACTGCAAACATGTGTAATGTTGCCAACGATTCTAAAGGACGGCAAAATGAATTCATAGATTTCTTCAGCAAAGGTCAGGTTGTAGGCGAAGCAGTGATTCAGGGGAATACAGCTTCAGTTCCAATTAAGTTTGGCCCATCGGGCAAAAAGGATGAGGTTTTTGTGTTGGTTCTTAGAAACGGATTGTGGTATTTGGGACAGATTTAGCTAGAGGTCAAACAAAATAATTATACCGTTCGGTATAATTTATCTATATTTGCCTGAGATTATGGCAACAAAAGCAGACAAAACAACGGAATTTATTATTCGAAAGGTCGCTCCGATATTCAACAAACATGGATATTCTGGAACGTCACTGTCTGACCTTACCAAAGCTACAGGGTTGACGAAAGGCGCCATTTATGGGAATTTCAAAAACAAAGAAGACTTGGCTATTACAGCCTTTCAATTTAACATTCAGAACGTAGTTGATCAAATAAAAGTAAAGCTCTCAGAGTCGCAATCACCAATTGGGCAATTGGGTAAACTGACTGACTTTTACCGCGGCTATTCTTCCTATACAAAAGCAAATGGTGGATGCCCTCTGGTAAATCTCGGTGTAGATGCGAACCACGACAACATGACCTTACTCGCCAAGGTGCGTCAAACCATTTCACGACTGCAATCAGGAATTAAGAAAATGATTGTCGCTGGAATTGAAGTAGGAGAAATCAAGCCAACAGTGGATGCAGACAAATACAGCCGCTACTTTTTTACAATGATTGAAGGAGGAGTTTTTCTCATGACAACCATGGATGATGATTTGTTTTTAATTGAATCCATGGATCGAATAGATGAAATTATCGCTAAAGAACTGGCGGTCTAATATTTTTTTAACTTATAATATACCGATTGGTATAATTTAATATGGTACTTAAATTCATACGAGCATACTTCAAAATAACGTCGATTGTTGCTCCAAAAAGCGCAGGAAGGACAGGTTTTAAACTCTTCCAAAAGGTTCGGATAAAGAAAATCCGTGATCGAGAAAACAACTTTTACGATCGGGCAGAAAAATTTACGGTTCCTTACGATAAAGAGGATATTGATTGTTATGAACTTGGAAGTCCAAAAGGAAAGCTTGTCATACTCGTCCATGGGTGGGAATCTAACGCAGGAAGTATGTCTCAGCTCGCTTTCAAATTTACAGAATTGGGATATCGTGTCGTCGCATTTAATCTTCCTGGACACGCATTCTATTCCTCGTCTTCTACGAATTTATTGGAATGCTTCACGGCAATGAAAAAGGTCTTAAACCACTTGAATCCAAAAGAACCGTTTTCCATCGTTTCGCACTCTTTGGGTTCTGCAGTTGTAGCCAATACCTTGTCGCGCACGAACTATAGAATTGACCGACTCGTGTTTTTATCGAGCCCAAATAAGGTAAATGAAATCTTTATGGAGTTCAAAGAAATTGTTGCGATGAACGATAAAGCCTACAAGGAGATGCTTAAAGTTACAGACCGGCTGTTAAATGCATCAATCGACACGCTTGACGTAGACACCAATCTGAAAAAGGCGAAATACAACGAATTGCTCATAATGCACGATAAAAACGATCGAATTTTGAGTTATAACAATTCAAAAACCATTGAACAGTTAACGCCAAACTCCAGATTAATAACATTGGAAAATGTTGGGCATTACAAAATGCTCTGGGATTCAGATGTGATCAATAGAACGGTAAGCTTTATTGAGAAACAGCAATAAAGTGTCTTCCCTGTTCAAACGAGTGCAGGAATGAATCTAAAAAAGGGGAAGACGAATCTCCCCCAACTTTTTATTTAAAGAAATTGATATAAGAATCTTCTGCAATCAAATGCACTACCTCTGGAAACTCAGCATGCACAACCAATTGATTTTCATGACGGTGCTCTAACTCTGCCAGTTTTTTCCGATTCATTAGCAATACCGTTGAGTTGCCGTGGTGATCAAGTTTGTCCACGATTGTTACACCGTTGAATTCACATTGCCAATGCGTTTCAGCGCACTTTTCTGTATAAGCCACTTCAATTGTTGGAACGGCAAAATAGCTGTGTTCGCCAATCCCTTCCATGTCAAATTTAAGCCTTAGAAATCCGCCCTCAAGCACAAGCTGGTCGTTCGTTATTCCCAATTCCTTAAATGTAATTTTTCCCGCTGTCGGAGATGTAAATTTTACCAAAATCTCTCCTTGATTAATTTCAATTAGTTGTCCCATGTGTTTTTTTGTTTTGTACTAAGTTACGTAGGGTTTGAAGTCCAAAACATGATGGATGTCAGGATAGAAAGTGAGAAAAATGGGTGCGTTATGGTTGAACTTTTATCTAAGGCAGAACTACGGATTCATTTTTTTGCCGAGTCGCTGTTCTATTCTCAATCCGATGGACAAGGCAAGGACACCAAAACCAATATACAGCAAGCCGTAAGTTCCTTTAAATACAGAGGATATTTTACCCGAAAGATTCAATGAATTCAGATATTTAGAGGCATCACTTGATTCCGGTTGTGCAGTTGATAAAGCGATTGCGATTATTGCTATAAAAGCCGCGGCGATAAATATCCAAGAACGTTTAGAAATAATAGGAGTGTACACTTTTGCAGGTACTTTCCCTTCCAATTGAGTCATTAAATTAGTGGTGAAGTTCAAAGAGGGTTTCATTCCCCCTTGTTCGGAAAGAACAGCAGCCAACGCTTCTTCTTCAGCGTTAATTTGGTCCATTATTGATGAAGTAAAGTCGGACTTTGTCTCCATCATTCCTTGTTTCAATATGTCGTTATTCTTCTTTTCCATCAGATAATCGATTTCATTTCTTGTTGAAGAAGCCCTTCTAAATTAGCTTTCAATGCTTTTCTTGCTCTGTGCAGTTTCACCTTTACATTGGATTCGGTTAGTTTGGTAATATCGACTATTTCTTGGATAGAACATTCATCCATATAGAACAAACTAATAAGCGCACTTTCTATCTCAGGCAAAGCGTCGATTGCCTTTTTGACGTAGATTTTTTGTTCCTTATTTTTCATTTCCTCGAGTTGTGGAAACGTATTGTCAGTTGCAATATCAATTTGAAAAGTGTCGTCAACAGTATCAAATTTCTTTAGTTTCGTTTTGGCTATAGCTGTTCTGTAGGCAATAGTATACAGCCATGTAGAGAACTTGGACCCTCCCTGAAAAGAGCTTAAGTTTTTAAATGCTTTGATGAAAACCGTTTGCGCAGCATCTTCAGCATCCTCTCGTTGACGTAGAATTTGATAGATCACGGTAAAAACCATGTCTTTGTATTTATCTACCAAATGGGTAAAGGACGCGGTTTCCCCGTCCAGTACCTGTTGAATATGTATTTTATCGTCTAAGTCGACCATATCACTATTCAATTAATCGTTTTTTTCTTTCCTTGCTAGGAAATGTTCAACAACCAATCCTGCTCCTGCAAAAAGGAAGATCATAGAAACGGTTGCAGGCCCTTCCTCCATGTTAGTTGTGTGAACGATCAACTGAGCAAACAAAACACCCAATGAAATACCAACGGCCAATAGCCCAATCTTAATTCCTATTCGGTTGTACCTAGTCGTAAACATTGAAGGGTCAACCCCTTTCTCAATCATTGCTAAGCGTTCTCTATTTCGTGTCGAAAAGAACATAAATAGAACGCCAAATATTGTGGCGAAAACGGACATTGGCACTAATACTTCAACTAATAACATAACTTCTTAAATTAACGGTTTATACAAGCTTAGAGATGCGGAACGAAGTAGAGGTTACAAAAAAACAGGTGCTTTTTTTAAAACACCTGCTCCGTCTCGTTTTCCGAGGGTAAATTAGTTTGGTCTAATTTGAATTTATGATCCGATACGCTTGTTTTAAGTTAGAATAACAGACAAAGAATTCAATTATTCGAATTCAAAGACTCTCTTAACGGAACCGTTACTATACACATAAATTAGAGGTGTGTTTGGTTTGAATGTAGTTTCACGACCCATAAGATCAGTAATCTTAACAAGCTCAAGAGACGAATTGTTAAGTTCTCCAATTCCAACTCCGCCTGGCTCACCATAAGTTACAGTCACAATAAAATAAGGATCAATTGGCATTGCCATTGAAATGTTGTCTACTTGATGAACAGTTGTTGATCCAGTATAGTCAACTAAAAATGTATTCAGTCCCATAGGAACGTATCCTACTGGGTCGATGTCCCAAGTTAACAATGATCCTACTTCACAGTTGTAAGCCGCTCCTGGATCTACTAAATTATTAGATGTTCCATTCAAGGTCGTTGGACGCATTACACTCGCTTCCGAAACAGAAAAAGTTAAACTTACTTCTATTGAGGTCGGTGTTCCTGCATTGGTGCTTGTCCACATTGCGCCCCAGCTATTTCCAGCTTGAATTTGTTTTGCTTCTTCTATCGTAAAAGGAGCTGTGCAAATATCTCCTGAAGTTAGCTCTAACCCTACCACAGAATCGACTTCAATAATGTAGGTGACTACTGTTTGTGAAAATGAAAGATTTGAAACGGCAATGACTGCCAGAAATGTAGATAGTAGTGTTTTAATCATTCTTAGTGTTTTTAATTTGTAGCAATTTACGAAAAATCCAATTGGCGCATATTGGAAAAAAAGAGTCAAATTTCTTATTTTGAGTGAGATATGACTTTAAATGGCTATTAATCTTTATGTTATTGCATTAAAATTTTTCACTTCATTTACCGTTCTGTATTTCAAAGAGGTATAAAATTCCAAAGAAGCCGATTGTTTTTTAACCTTAACGAAGGAAAGCTTAACTTTGGGTCATGAAATTATTATTCTCTACAGTATTATTATTTGTCACTCTTATGTCGAACGCCCAAACTGATGCTATACATAGCCTTTCATTCAAAGATATTGAAGGAAATGAAACGAGCCTTTCAACTTTCAAAGGAAAGAAAGTATTGTTTGTAAATGTAGCCTCTGAATGTGGATTTACGGGTCAGTATAAAGAACTTCAAGAGTTGCATGCGCAGTATGGTGAAAATCTAGTTCTTATCGGGTTTCCTTGTGACCAGTTTGGTGGACAAGAACCAGGTACTGAAACGGAAATCAAAAGTTTTTGCGAAAAGAACTACGGTGTAACCTTCTTGATGGCCTCGAAAGTAAACGTCAAAGGCGATGAGCAACACCCAATCTATTCTTGGTTGACTTCTAAGGAGAAAAACGGTTCGGACAGCAGCAAAGTAAATTGGAACTTTGAAAAGTACCTCATTGATGAAAACGGCCAATTAATCGGGCATTTCAATTCACAAGTAAAGCCTATGAGTGAGAAAATCACTTCTTTGTTGAACTAGATGAAAGCCGCTTTTCTTTCCTGTTTTTTATTGCTTAACGGTCTTGGGTTCGCCCAAGGAAACGTTGATGGTTTTTTTAAATCCAAAGGCGATATGGATGTCGCAATTTCTGGAACCTATGTGTATTCTAGAATCTATTTTGCTGGCGTGAGTCCTGTTTTTTATAAAAGAGACCAATCAATCATTGGACTTTATGGTGTCTATGGCCTAAGCGATAAATGGAACGTGGTTGCGAGTCTTCCCGTTATAAACTTTACACCTCAAGATTTGTCGCTTTATGCGAAATACAAATTGTACTCCAAGAAGTTTGACGATGGTGAAATTACCATTCTTCCTGCCTTCGGTGTTTCTTTTCCCGTTTGGAATTACAATACAGAATCGGGACAGGCAATCGGTCAACAAGCAGTGACAGTTCAACCGAAGTTGGTCGTGCAATTTAAACACGCTCAAAACTGGTTCGTTCAGGCACAAACAGGTTATAATTATTCACTGAATAGTGTTCCTTCTGCCTATGTGGCTTCAGGTAAAGTCGGCTTTATTTACAAAAACTGGTACTTCGATGCGTGGTATGATTACCAATTCGGGATTGGAGGAAAGGACTGGGGATCGGCGGGCTTGGATTCTTTTCGCGAACTCGGTGTGTCTTATGAACGCGTTGGTGGAGTTGTATATGCATCCATTGGAGAGCGTTTAGGTGCTTTTGTATCAATTAGTACTGTTCTGTCAGGAAGAAACACGAGCGACTCTAATATGTTTAATGGAGGAATTGTACTTAAGTTTAATACGCTAAACAAAGAATAGGCAACCAAAAGGTTGCGCAATGATTTTATATTCATACATTTGCAACCATATAGTTGCTAATAAATTTAAATATAGAGTTATGAAAGATGTTATAGTGAAAGAACAATTATTCAGCCATTCAATCGATAAGGTTTGGAAGGCAATTTCTACAGCAGAGGAGATTTCTACATGGTTCATTAAGGCGGACTTTAAGCCAGAAGCGGGATACAAATACACGTTTACGGCTACCGAAGAAAAAGGATGTTTGCAAATCACAGGAGAAGTGAAGACCGCACAACCATACACGCTAGCATATACGTGGATTGTTCAAGGAACAACTGCAGAGACCACAGTTACATGGAACTTGGAAGAAGTAGAAAATGGAACTAAGTTAGTATTGGAACATGCAGGAATATCCAATTATCCAGATGAAGAAACTGTTATCGCTATGTTTGACAGTTTCAGCGGAGGTTGGGGAGATTGTATGAATCAATTGACAAACTTTTTAAAACAAACAGTGAATGCCTAGTAAGGTGAATCAAATATTTAAGGCGATTGCAGATCCAACGAGACGTGAAATATTCCATGTTCTCATCGTTGCAGGTTCAGCATTGTCAATTAATCAAGTGTCTGAGCATTTTGAAATGAGTCGACAGGGAGTAACAAAACACATTAAGTTTTTGGAAGATGCCGGAATGGTGAAGGTTGAGTCGAAAGGCAGAGAGCGCTTTTGTATCGCGGATCCAGAACCATTGAAGGAAATTCAAGGGTGGCTGGAGATGTACGATCGATTCTGGGATCAAAAATTGACTTCGTTAAGTGATCACTTGGACAGCAAAGCATAAACCATTTATACGAAAAAAGCCCGTTTCGGTTGATCCGAGACGGGCTTTTTAATGTGTTTAAAGAAAACTAGAAGTACTCGTTGTAAGCTTCTGATAAGTTTTCAGCAATCATTGCAGCAGTTCCGCCTTCAATGTGATGTCTTTCTAAAAAGTGAACTAATTTTCCGTCTTTAAAAAGAGCAATCGAAGGTGAAGAAGGAGGGTAAGGCAAGAAGTGCTTACGCGCTTGATTTGTTGCATCACCATCTACCCCAGCAAATACTGTTGCCAACGTGCTTGGTTTTTTATCATTTCCCAATGAAAGCTTTACTCCAGGTCTCATATTTCCAGCTGCGCAACCGCAAACTGAATTTACAACCAACAATAAACTCTCACCGCTGTTTTCTATTATTTCATCTACCGAATCAGGAGTAACAAGTTGGTTAAATCCAACATCTGTCAAATCCTCTTTCATTGGCTTAACTAATTCTGGTGGGTACATAATATTTCTTATTTAGTTTGATTCTAAATACAAAATTACGAAAATATCTTCCTTGGTATACATTTATTTGAAACGTACTCCAATTCCAACCTCTAGACGGTTGTCCAAAAGTCTATAACCGTACTCTTTAATTGAATGCGACGTCAATCCTCGATAGTAAGAAGCAAAAGCGACGAACCCGCCATGTAGTTCAAAATCAACACCTGCGGCAATCCCCATCGATATTATTGGCGCAAAACGAGTTCTTAATCCTTCAACTTCTGTTTCAACCAAACGTGAATCTTGATCGTAAATTTGAGTGAAAATATTTCTATCAACAGATCGTTTTGTATAAGGAGCAAGAGCGATTCTAGGCCCTAAGAAAATAGAAAATGCACTTCCTGCCTTGTAGGCTCCTTTGCGCATTGGAATTAATTCCCATCTGTACTTCATATAAAATGGAATTTCAACAGTGACAGTATTGAAGTTCGTCAAGATGCCTTTTGTAATCGTCATCATTGTGTCCGGCGCATAAATATGCGAAGTATTTACTGTTCCTGTTCTAAAATGAAAATTAAGTTCCGGTTGAATTGAGAAACCATTCGCCCAATCACGGCGTAGGAAAAAACCTCCACCTCCACCAAGAGATTCGCTTCCTGAAATTTTTGACGCTACAGCATCTGTTGTTTCTAGTTTGAAGCTTGAAAAGTAACTGTTTGCACTAAACTTCATTCCAATATGCATATCTAAAGGAATGTATCGGTTCAACCCAACTCGGTTTCTGCGTTCCTGACCAAAAGCTGTAAGTGTTAAACAGATTAGGGCTACGGTTAAAATTTGTTTCATTATTAAGTCTTTTTAATGTTGAGTATGGGCATTTACGAATATTGGCTTTCCTGTTGCGTCTCGCGTTGTAATTACAAGACCGACTGAAATTAAAGAAGTGTCTGCCCAAGTAGGTAGGCGATCCGCTTCGAAAGTTAAGTTGAATTTGTATCCTTTTTCGATCACACCAGAGGCAACTTTGTATCCGTGGTATTGAGGTGTGTTGAAACCGTTCAGTCGGCCAATATCAGCAACAACTTTTCTATGATTTGTCGCAGCACCATCTGGATGACCAGCTTGATTTGAAACAATACTATCAACGATTATATAAACCGATAGAAAAACAGAGTCTTGAAGATCGGTGAAGAACTCAGTTGTTGTATTGATAATAATTTTGCTCGGATCATCGAAGTCCAATTCGCAGGCCGCATTTGCAACAACATTTGACGACAATGTGTGGTTTATAATTGCCTGTTGGAATGGGGCAGCTCCCAAATTGCTTTGATAAAATGGAATATTTAAGATTCCATACTGCGCCATGTGGGAGGTATAAATTGTGTCATTGTTCGATCCATCCAAGACGCCACCTGTAATGGTTGCTAGAACGTGAAGTGAATCATAAGCCTCCAATTGCGCTGAATAAGCTGTGTAGCCAGCATCGCCACTGTTGATTGAATCAACATGTGAATAATGGAAATAAAGAACTTCGTTTTTTTCATCTACGGTAAGGAATGTAGAAGATGTTCCTGTGATCGTTTCTTTTGTACAGCCAATTAGACAAAGTGCCACTAAGGCAAGGGCTAAAGAGATTTGTGTGAATTTCATAAGTGGATTCGACATTAGTATTTATAGTTGCAAATTTAACAATTGTTCTTGACCTGATAACCACGTGTTATTACGTGTTTTATTCAGATGTAGAAAATGTTGATTCATTGGCATATAATGTAAATATAGAGGTATTTACCCTTTTATTTACCCTTCGGGCTATGAATTGCTGAATTGTAACGTGTAATATTTACTTCTTTATTCAACTCTTTCCCTTCTAATAGGCACTCTGCGAACTCCGAAGAGATTAAAGGAGCAAGCATATAACCCTTAGCCCCAAGACCATTAAAAATGTGGTAATTTCGAAATTCAGGATGTGTTCCCAACAAGGGCCGTCGATCTCTTGTCGTTGGTCGAATTCCAGCCGCTTGATCAATAACTTCAACCTTTTCATCAATAATATAGGAAAGGTTGTTTAAAATTTCAGCTTTAGCTTCCTCTGTAACGTGCGTTGTCGGATCGTTCCACCCATAGGTAGATCCTATTTTGAATGTTTGATTTCCTAGTGGTAAAATAAAACACTTGCGGTTCAAGGAACCAAATTCTGGCAGCTGTTCCGATCGAATTGTCAAAGTTTCCCCCTTCGTTTGATCCAATGGAAGTGAACCAAACCATTCGTTGTTGGGATTCAAATACCCCTGACAAAAAATGATGTCATCATAGTCGACTCCGTTGTAAATTGTTCCTGAGAGGTGATCAGAATTAAATTCAGAATTTAGGATGGTTCCATGATCTGAAATCCATTTTTTTACCTTTTCAAAAAAGGGTTGAACTTCAATGTAGTAGGTTTCTTTAACGCGTCCAGAGCCAAATGGATTTTTACCTCCAGAAAAAGTATAATCTGCGTCAGTTACTTTATTCATGTAGGGTTCAAAGTCCTCGCGCTCTTGTTTCTTTAGCCAAAAATCCCGTTCCTGTTCAGTTGAAAACAAACGTCGAATTGGTATCTCATGAAAAAACGATGAATTCGTTTCAACTTCCAGTCCTTTGTAAAACTCTTTCAGATAAGGTATGAATTCATCTACGCGCCAACTTTTGGTCATCCGTCTAAAAACAAGCGGGTTAATCATGCCGGCAGCAACATAAGAACTGACGTTTACGCCATTGTCCATTAAGGTAACGTCGGCCCCTTTTCGGATGAGTTGAATTGCTACGCTAACTCCTGAAAGCCCTGCGCCGATGATTAAAAATTTCCGCTTTGAATTTGACATTAGCTCAAAAGTAGTTTAAAGCAAATTGTTAGAACACAAAAATGAACATTTCTTGTTTAGCACTGACAATGGATAGAAACACGCAATAATACGTGCCTTTGACTAACTTTAATGTTGTATTTTGTGGCAAAGATTAACCTATGAAGACTATTTCTGCGTTTCTATTAATTTGCGCCCCTTTCATTTCTACAGCTCAATGCAATCTAGGTTTTTTACAGGACACTATATATACATGTGCGAACGCTCAAGTTTCATTTGTTGCAGGAGTGACAAGCGGCGGGTCGGTGTCCGAAACGTGCGATTTTAATAGTGCAGGTTTGCCCGCAGGCTGGAATGCAGTTGGCGGTTTTTGGCCCGTGCAATCCTGTTTACCATCAATTGACGGAACGGATTATTTTTGGACAGGAGGTACAGGATTACCTTCAATCGAAACCTCAAATTATAGTTTTGAATGTGGTGGTTCAATCACATTCGATATGGCATATGCTTTTCAAGCAGACCCTATTCCGTGTGAAGGACCAGATAATGTTAATGAAGGTGTTTCTGTTCAATACAGCTTAAACAATGGGGCTTCTTGGATCACGATTGCTTATTACAGTCCAGACGGGACTGTTTTGCCTAGCAACCCAGGGTTTGGTGCTAGTGTATCCGGGGCAACACCTTTTACATCATGGGGTACGTACACTTTACAAGTGCCAAATATCGGATCAAACATGGCTAAATTTAGATGGATTCAAGAAAATTCTTCAGCAGCGAGTTTTGACACTTGGGGAATCGATAATATTGAGATAATTGGATTTGGTTGTGGTTATGATATTAATTGGAGTACGGGAGCAACTGACACAAATTCGATTACTGTTTCAAGCTCCGTTGACAACTCTTATATTGCATATGCATATGATTCTCTTGGGGTTCTTCAATGTCAAGATACGTGTTACCTTTTGATGGCGAATGTTGGAGGTTTTGACAATGCGGTGCAATTAATTACTGGCAAATTCATTGCAGGTCAAAACACAACAACATTTCTTGATGCTTACAACGATGGGTGTCCAGCAACAAATGGTTTGATAACAGTTGAACTAGATACGGCTCTTACGTTTGTTTCTTCTGTTCCACCGCCAATTAGTAATGTTGGAGGCATACTCACGTATGATTATTCGAATTTGTATTATTCAAGTCTACACTCGATCGTGCAGTTCAACTTGCTTACGAGTCAATTTGCACAAGTAGGCGACACTGTTTCTATTGATGTTGTTATGTTGGATTCTGTAGGTGACATTAACACAGCAAATAATGTCAAAAACTATTTATTTCCTGTTGTAGCAAGTTATGATCCGAATGATAAGAAAGTTTACCCCCTCGGAGACTGTATTCCAGGATATGTTTTGAATGATGAATTATTGACATATACCGTGAGATTCCAAAACACAGGAACGGGAGCTGCAAGCAATGTGAGAATTGTTGATGTCTTGGACCCGTCTCTTGATCCAGCAACGTTGAAAGTTGTTGCAGTATCTGATGACGTTTATCTCAATTGGACTTCTGCTTCGCAAGTTGAATTTATGTTTGATGATATAGATCTTCCTAGTGAAAGTTCTGATTCAGTTGGAAGTATAGGGTATGTTGTTTTTGAAATTGAACAATTTCAAGGCTTGGTTCATGGGACACCAATTTCTAATGATGCTGCAATCTATTTTGACTTTAACCCGGCCATTATTACCAATTCGGTTTTGAATACGGTTTCGGATGGAACACATTTCACAATTGGCGATACTGTTGAGATTACTGTGCAAACAGGTTATTCTTGGAACGGTGAATTATTAACTACCGGTGGGGTATATACTCAATCATTCCCAAGACTTAATGACTGCGACAGTATTGGAGTAATTAGCTTGACAGTTACTGATGAGATTGGTCTAAATGAATTGGTTATTAGCGAATTGTATTTCTATCCCAACCCGACATCAGGAAAAGTAATGATTGGTAATATCAACGGAGTTGGTCAAATTGAAATCTATACCACTTCAGGTAAAAATGTTTGGAGAGGAAACTACATTTCAGGTCAAGAGCTCGACGTAAGCACATTGTCTAAAGGCGTTTATTTTGTTGACTGTATCGTTGACGAAGCAGTGCATCGCGGCCGATTAATTCTGAAGTAATTAACGAATACTACTTTGGGAAGCCTTTGCACCAATTGGGAGCATATAGCGAACACTGAATTGAAAAAAGCGATTGCCACGAAACTCTTCGGTGGTAATTTCGCTCCTGTAATCAGCTAAACCAAAAGAATACATTGCTTGAACTCCAAACTGTTTCATTTGATACCCCAAGCCTAGCTTCAAACCATAATCAAACAAGCGAAAATTATCCGTTCCCTTTGTTTCTGAATAAGTTTCAGAATACGGCTTAGGAAGAAAGGCTGATAAAAGCCCCGTTGGGTCATCAATTCCAAGATCTTCAAGATTAATGTTTTCCAGAATTGGCGAACGTTCAGTTGTTGTTTGTTTTTGCGTTCCAGCAATCATGAACCCCATATATCCACCAACAAATAATTGTATTTCGTTGAACGAGAAATTCGCTTGAATTGGAATTTGAAGGTAAGAATGAGAGCGTCTTCCTTCAATTGAGGTATATGTGTTTAAATCAATTCCAGGTATGGTTAATGACGAATCAATAATCCCATCCAAAATAGCCAGTTGATTTGTGTCTGCAGAACTATATGCATGACGTGATTGCGAGTAATAGATCCCCGTTCGAATGGAGAAATTATCAAAGATTTTGTAATCCAATGCGGCTCCACCAAAAATCCCAGGCTGAAAATTATCGCCGATTTCTTGTTTCTCTACGTTAATTAAATTCATACCAATTTCAGGTCCAATTTGAATTTTTTGAGCACTGGTATGAAGAGCAATAGCAACGACTATAATCGTTAAGATGGATGTACGCATGGTTGTTTAGTTTGTATAAAATTAGAGAAATTTTGGCAAATAACGTTTTAATGATTTCATTACAACTAGCGAAAGGCATTAATTCAACCTTATTTGCTGATGATTTAAGCAATCGCTAAAGTGACAACACTCACTTCGATTGTTGGGGAAACATCCTTAATGGATCGAATCAATGCCTCCATTGTTGACCCCGTGGTAACAACGTCGTCAATAATTATAATGTGTTTCAAACCCTTCATCGACTTGTGAATGGCAAAAATGGAACTCACATTGTCCCACCGCTGAAACCTTGACTTTTTTGTCTGTGTTTCCGAATGTTTGGTACGTTTCGTATAATTCGATTTAACAGGAACATTGATACTATCCGACAATCCTTTTGCAAGAGCCTCACTTTGATTATAGCCTCGAATAAACTCTTTCTTATAATGCAAAGGAACAGGAATTATCGCATCTGCGGTTTTAAAATCATCAATTGACATGATACTTTTTCCAATTTCCCTGCCGAAATATTCTCCAATGGCAGAATCGTTCTTGTATTTTAAATTGAAGAGCACTTGTTGAATCGCCGCACCTTTTTTATAATAGAAGTGCGAATAGGTGCGTTTTAACTGCACACGTCCCCAAAAACGTTTGTCTATTTCCGTGGGTTCATTAAATAAGTGAAACGAAGTGCGAACAAGATCGTTATCACAAAGAGAACAAATATGATTTTCGTTGGTACTGAGTTCATTTTCACATGCTAAACAAGAAGAAGGATAGATTAAATGTCCAAGATCTTTAAATAGAGAAAGAGGGTTTAAAGATTTATTTTGAGCCATGTGGGGGGTTTGAGAATGAGAATGAAGACTATGAACAAATGAGTGTTCAAAATAACAAAAATAATGTATTGACAAAGGAGCAAAAGAGCCGTATTTTTATAGAACCGACATCAAAGCGCCTACTGTCAACAGGTTACGATGAATACGGAATATTTATCGACAAAGTTAAGAAGAAGCACTGTGAATATCTTTATTCTAGCTGTTGAAAAGTCCTTAACTATTGTCTTTAAAGGGATTCACAATCCGAATGTTAATAACGTTAAGGAATTGTGAACTTCTTTAGTTGTTTTAGGAAAGAATTTTGACAATTTTTGTATGCCTCTAGTAAGCTAATCATCTGCTAACAACGCATCCGATTTATTAGAGGAAATAGAAACTTTTAGAATAGTAAAAAACGAAAAATAACTGTTTTTCGTCAGGCCATATATACGTTAAAAATTAGAGTTAATGGAGCAAACAGAACCGATATTAGTAGCGAACAACAACAGATTTGTTCTATTCCCAATTCAACACGATGACATTTGGGCTTTCTATAAAAAGGCCGAAGCTAGTTTCTGGACAGCCGAAGAGATTGATCTTCAAGCTGATTTAATTGATTGGGAAACGAAGCTGAATGATAATGAACGTCACTTTGTTAAACATGTATTGGCTTTTTTCGCGGCATCTGATGGAATTGTAAATGAAAACTTAGCAGAAAATTTCTTGTCGGAAGTTCAGTATACTGAAGCAAAGTTTTTCTACGGGTTCCAAGTAGCAGTTGAAAACATTCACTCTGAAACGTATTCGCTTTTAATTGACACATACATCAAAGACACGAAGGACAAAGAATATTTGTTTAATGCTATCGACACAATGGATTGTGTTAAGGTAAAAGCAGATTGGGCTTTACGTTGGATTGATGAAGGTTCATTTGCAGAAAGACTTGTTGCATTTGCAGCAGTAGAAGGAATTTTCTTCTCTGGTTCTTTCTGTTCAATTTACTGGTTGAAGAAAAGAGGATTGATGCCAGGACTTGCTTTCTCTAATGAGTTAATATCAAGAGACGAAGGATTGCACTGTGATTTCGCTTGTTTGTTGTACACCAACCACATCATTGATAAGCTTCCAAAAGAAACAGTTCAAAAAATCATTCTTGACGCAGTTGAAATTGAGAAAGAATTTATTCTTGAAGCACTTCCAGTTAAATTAATTGGAATGAATAGTGACTTGATGTCTCAGTACATTGAGTTTGTTGCCGATAGATTATTATTGGAATTAGGAAACGAAAAAGTATTCAACGCAACAAATCCATTTGACTTCATGGAAATGATTTCAATTCAGGGAAAAACAAACTTCTTCGAAAAGAGAGTTGGTGAATACCAAAAAGCTGGAGTTTTGAACAATGATGCAGATCAAACGTTCACGATAGACGAAGAGTTTTAGACAAAGAAAATAAGATACCAGATACACACAGAACCACAAAATAGACCAGCGCCCATGTACGTAGTAAAAAGAGACGAAAGAAAAGAGGCTGTGAAGTTCGATAAGATCACAGCGCGCATCGTAAAGATGTGTTACGGACTAGACCCATTAGTATCCCCAGAAGCAGTTGCCATGAAGGTAATTGAAGGGTTATTTGATGGAGTTACAACAACACAATTAGACAACCTTGCAGCTGAAGTGGCGGCAGCAAAAACAATTGATCATCCTGATTATGCGTTGTTGGCTTCTCGTATTGCTGTATCAAACTTGCACAAAGAAACAAAGAAGGTTTTCTCTGATGTAATGACGGATATGCACGATTACATTGATCCAAAGACAGGAGAAAATGCATCATTAGTTGCAGACGACGTTTATGAGATCATGATGGCGAATAAAGACCGTTTAGACTCAAGCATCATTTACGATAGAGATTTTAGATACGACTATTTTGGTTTTAAAACGTTAACGCGCTCGTACCTAATGAAACTGCACGGAATGATTGCAGAACGCCCACAACAAATGTTGATGCGTGTTTCTGTTGGAATTCACAAAAATGATATCGACTCGGCAATTAAGACATACAACTTAATGTCAGAAGGATGGTTTACTCATGCAACTCCAACGTTGTTTAACTCTGGAACGCCAAAACCACAAATGTCATCTTGTTTCCTTTTAACAATGAAGGAAGATAGCATTGAAGGAATTTATGATACATTAAAACAATGTGCTCAGATTTCTCAATCAGCTGGCGGAATTGGATTGGCTATGCACAACATCCGTGCGACAGGTTCATACATCAAAGGAACAAACGGTGCTTCTAATGGTATCGTTCCAATGTTAAGAGTATTTAACGATACTGCTAGATACGTAGATCAAGGTGGAGGAAAACGTAAAGGTTCTTTCGCAATGTACTTGGAGCCTTGGCATGCTGATGTATTTGACTTCTTAGACTTGAAGAAAAATCACGGTAAAGAAGAGCAAAGAGCAAGAGATTTATTCTACGCTTTATGGGTTCCAGATTTATTTATGCAACGTGTGAAAGAAAACGGCGAGTGGACGTTAATGTGTCCACACGAATGTCCAGGTCTTTCAGATGTGCACAGTGCTGAATTCGAAGCTTTGTACACGAAATACGAAAAAGCAGGAAAAGGAAGAAAAACAATCAAAGCACAAGATCTTTGGTTCAAAATCTTAGAATCTCAAATCGAGACTGGTACTCCTTACATGTTGTACAAGGATTCTGCGAATGCAAAATCAAATCAAAAGAACTTAGGTACAATTAAGTCTTCAAACTTATGTACTGAGATTATAGAGTACACTGCTCCAGATGAGGTTGCTGTTTGTAACTTGGCTTCTTTAGCATTGCCTAAATATGTTACTGAAGAAGGAACTTTCGATCACGATAAATTGTTCGAAGTAACGTATCAAGCGACATTAAACTTGAATAAAATTATCGATGGTAACTTCTATCCAGTTGAAGAAGCTAGAAACTCTAACATGCGTCACCGTCCAATCGGATTAGGTGTTCAAGGGTTGGCAGATGCTTTCATCATGATGGGATTACCATTCGAGTCAGAAGAAGCAAGAGCATTGAACAGAGAAGTTTTTGAAACGATGTACTACGCTTCAATGACAGCCTCTAAAGACTTAGCTAAAGTTGATGGACCTTACCAATCATACGAAGGATCACCAGTTTCAAAAGGTGAATTCCAATTCGATATGTGGAATGTTACTCCAACAAGCAGATGGGAATGGGATGTTTTGAAAGCAGAAGTTATGGAGCACGGTGTGCGTAACTCATTGTTATTGGCTCCAATGCCAACGGCTTCAACAGCTCAAATCCTTGGAAACAACGAATGCTTCGAACCATATACTTCTAACATCTATACAAGACGTGTATTGTCAGGTGAGTTCATCATCGTAAACAAGCACTTATTGAAAGATTTAGTAAAAGAAGGAATGTGGAACAAAGAAATGCGTAGAATGATTATGACCGCTAACGGTTCTATTCAAAACATTGATATCGTTCCTCAAAGACTTAAAGATCTTTACAAAACTGCATGGGAGATTTCGCAAAAAGCGATTATCGATCAAGCTGCGGATAGAGGGGCTTACATTTGTCAATCTCAATCATTGAACATCTTCATGGAGAACGCAAACTTCGGGAAACTGACGTCTATGCACTTCTACGGTTGGGAGAAAGGATTGAAAACAGGAATGTATTACTTGCGTACGAAAGCAGCAACGGATGCAATTAAGTTTACAGTTGATAAAATCGCTACTGAAGAGCCATCAGCAAAAGCAATCGAAGAAGCGGAAGCAGAAGCGTTGGCCTGCTCTATCGAGAACGGTGATGACTGTGAAGCTTGCGGAAGCTAGTTCGAATGTTGATCGATCAAAGTCGAGGCAACACCAAATTTGATTAATAATTGATCCAAAAAGATTAATCACAATATAAAAACCCCTCCTCGGTTAATCCGAGGAGGGGTTTTTTATGCTTAAAAAAGTTTTATTTAATCCGGATGGTTCTCTGCAATAGTATCGTATGATAATTCGCGGTTAGCGAACTCACCTAAGTTCTCATCGTATACATTGCAGTTACGAATTGGCTTCGCGTAAAGATGCAGTGTACAAGCTCTGCTGTCCGTTGGGTTTTCAAGCGAATGACACCCCATCACATCAGAAATGAATGAAACGTCTCCTGCTTTAGATATTGTTGAACGTTTAACCATTGGTTCGCCTTCAAGGACCTTGTCGTACAAGATCTCTTTGATTGCTCCCTCCATT
>JAWUWJ010000137.1:0-7837 GCA_034111925.1 Crocinitomicaceae bacterium | reverse complement strand
GCTGCGTAAACCTGTGATTGGCCCAAACCATCTTCCACATTGTAATTTCTGAAATTGTATTGCTGACTTAATCCAACGAATGGAAGCAATAAAAGACAGATCAGTAAATAGCAATAGCGAATTCTCACGGTTTGATTTTATATAATCAAAGATAAAAAACGCTTTCGACTATATCGCATACGAATAATAGGAAGGCGCGAATGAACCGAAAACGCTTGCATACATTTAGATTAAAAGAGGTCTATGTTAACGCAATTGATGATTTATCGCAGCAATCTGAAGAAAGAAATAAGATGGTGGAGGAACAGAACCGTTTTGTTTTTCCTTTCGGTTTTCTTGATCTGGTACGTCGATTGTTTGCCCGATCAATTGTTCGATGATAGCACATCAACGGTTTTGTTGGATCGAAACGGACAATTATTGGGAGCGCATATTTCCGAGGATGAACAATGGCGGTTTGAAGAATTGAAAAAGGTTCCTTACAAATTCAAAACGTGCATTATTCAATTTGAAGACCGCGGATTTTACGACCATTGGGGAGTTAGCGCGAAGGGAGTTGGTCGAGCAGTTTCTCAAAATTTGCAAGCGGGAAGACGCGTTAGTGGTGGAAGCACATTGACGATGCAACTCGTTCGATTGTCTCGGAAGAACCCGCCGCGAACGTATTCAGAGAAAGCGTACGAAATGATTCTTGCAACGCGCATTGAATTCAGTTACTCAAAGAGTGAAATTCTACGGCTGTATAGTTCCCATGCGCCTTTCGGGAGTAACGTGGTAGGCTTGAATGCTGCTTCTTGGAGGTTTTTCGGAAGGCCACCCAATGAATTAAGTTGGGCCGAATCCGCGACACTAGCCGTTTTACCGAACGCTCCAGGATTGATCTACCCCGGGAAAAACCATGACAAGCTAAAAGTAAAGAGAGACCGTCTTTTAAAACGTCTTTTGAAAATTGGCAAACTTGACAAAATGCAATACAAAATGGCCGTTTTGGAGCCGCTTCCAGACCGACCTCAGAATTTGCCCAACTTAGCGCCACATCTACTTACGAAGTGTTTGTTAAGCGGATTAAAAGGAAAAACGACAACGTGTACTTTGGATCGGAAAGTCCAAATCAAAGCCAATCAATTGTTGGAAACGCGCACCGCAGCGCTTCGAGAAAATGAAGTTCACAATGGAGCAATCATAATCACATCTGTGGAAACTGGCGAAATTCTCGCTTACGTCGGAAATGCCACCGAGTCTGGGAATGAGCATTCAAACCGTGTCAATTGTATTGACGCACCAAGAAGTACAGGAAGTATTTTAAAACCGGTTTTGTATGCCAAAAGTCTTGAAGCAGGTGTGATTACTCCAAAAATGTTGTTGCACGATATTCCATCAAAGTTTGGCGCGTTTGCACCGAAAAATTTCAATGGCAATTTCAACGGATTGGTTCATGCGGATAAAGCCTTATCGAGAAGTTTGAATATTCCGATGGTACATTTGGTGAACAATTATGGCATTTCGAAATTCCACAGTGATTTGCAAGACTTGGGCTTTTCGACAATCAATAAAACAGCGCGTCATTATGGACTAAGTTTGATTTTGGGTGGAGCAGAGGTGACCTTGTTCGATCTGTCGAATTTCTATACGCGAATGGCGCAGCACTTGAAATACAATGAGAGTTATCCGATTCATTACAAGGGAAAAAGAAAAAGCGCTGGTGAATTTTTAATCGATCGGGCCTGTATTTTTTCAACGTTCAATACAATGCTCGAAGTACGACGACCAGATGAAGATAACAATTGGCGAATGTTTGCGTCATCACAAAAAATTGCTTGGAAAACGGGAACGAGTTATGGCTTCAGAGATGCTTGGGCGGTTGGCGTGACTCCAGAATACGTAGTTTCCGTTTGGGTTGGAAATGCCGATGGAGAAGGCCGACCTGGTTTAACGGGAATTCAAGCTGCAGCACCTTTGCTGTTCGATATGTTTGATCATTTGCCCAGCAATGAGCCTTGGTTTCTGGAACCGAAAAAGCGGATGCGGGAAGTTGAAATCTGTTCCGAAAGTGGGCATCGAGCAACCCAATATTGCACAAAAACATCAATGGATCGAATTCCTGAAACGGCAATTGGCGCAAGAGCGTGTCCGTATCACAAACGCGTTCATTTGGATAAAGCAGGAATGTACCGCGTCGATTCTGAATGTGCTTCTCCATCTGAAATGCAACATGTAAATCGTTTTGTGATTCCGTCTACCGTTGAAAAATTCTATAAAATCCACAATGCCGAATACAAAACATTGCCGCCTTACAACAAGGAATGCATGACGAAGCTAAGCGAACATTCCATCGCAATTATTTATCCTCGGAACA
Organism: Crocinitomicaceae bacterium; assembly: GCA_034111925.1. GTDB lineage: Bacteria > Bacteroidota > Bacteroidia > Flavobacteriales_D > Crocinitomicaceae > UBA4466. Next base: position 5,481 of record JAWUWJ010000137.1, on the reverse strand, counting down.
AGCAGCGAATTTACCTTCCGTTTGATTTCAATGAAGAACGAAGAAAAGTGGTGTTTGAAGCCAATCATCGTAACAATTCAGAAACGATTTATTGGCACATGGATGGCGTTTATTATGGCCAAACGTCAGATATTCATCAATTGGAATTTCAACCCGACGTTGGCAAACACAAGTTGACTTTGATGGACGAAAATGGGGTTCAGAAGGTTGTCATGTTTGAAGTGCTGGGGAAGTGATTTTAATTATGAATGATGAATGATGGGTTATGAGTTATGAATTCTGGGTTTTTTAAATCAATTTCGCCATTCCAAGATCAACTTAAACACACAACTCGTCAAACTTCTAACTTCTAACCTCTAACCTCTAACCTCTAACCTCTAACTTCTTACTTAAGACTCATTCCGAAACAACAATCTTCTTCTGTTCCAAAACCGGATCCCCCGAGTAATCTGTGTAACGAACTCTAATAATGTAAATGCCCGCTGCTAAATTCAAACTGAGTTGCGCATACGATTGCTTTTCGATTGCTTTGGTTTCAACGATTTTTCCAAAGAGATCATAAATTGAAATCTCTAAATCTTCAAAATCATCAACGTTTAATTTAATTGTAACAATGCCGCCTTCAGCAACAGGATTCGGATAAACATCAAATGTGTTTCCTGTTGAAACTTGAAAAACGGGTTCGTTAAATTCAAGTAAGTGCAATCCAGTGTGCCGATCAGAGACGAGTAATCTACCAGAAGGGAAATCAGCGTATATTCCCCAAGCGCCTTGCATTTTAAACAGAGGTTCGTCAATTGGATACGTATCGTAAAAGGCGATTTCAGATGGGATTGGGGTTCTTAAATCGAAAATTCTCAATCCTTCATTGTAGTAAGCAACGTACGCAAATTCGTTTGAGATCACGATGTTGTGTGGTACGCTTCCGTTCTCGAAATTCGTTCCAAATCGCTTCGTTATCGTTGCGAGGTGGTTCGCGTCAACGCTGCATAGTTTCAAACGCGTTCCGCCTGATTCATCTCCAAAAACGTACTTCGTTCCATCCGGGCTCAACCAACCTTGATGGTTGTATCCTTGATCTTGATAAAAGTTTGTATTCTGAATGAAATTAGGTGCTGTGGGAGTTGAGAAGTCATACACCCTCAAACCGGCCGTTCCGCAATTTAAATAGGCAATATTATCTCGAACATAAGCATCGTGGACTTCTGGAGTGTCAGTTGGCCCTTCAAATACCAAAACAGGAAGCTCAGGATCTGCCAATGAATACACTTGCATTGAAATCAAGGATTGTAGAAATCCTCCGCTACTCGGTTGAATGGAGCATGCATACATCAAGGCGTTGTCTTCGTCGATAAATAAATTGTGAACACGTGCAAAAGTTGAATCGTTTTCCATGACAACGTGCAATGAATCCGGCAAATAAGACAAATCGATAATCTGTAAACTGCTCATTCCTTCATCGCAAACAACGTAAGCGTAATTCAAATACGTTTTGATATCGCGGTGAATCACCATTGTCGATGAAAAATTTCCTTCAACAAAATCGATGTATTCAAATTTACCCGTTTCAGAAATTTTAAAAGCATGGGTCCCTTCGGTTGATCCTGCTAAAGCATATTCCTGACCATTTTCAGTATACCCCCAACAGTCGTTGTAGCGCACGTCTGTAGAGTTATGCAATAGCGTGTCTTCATACCAAATGTCGAGTAAGTCGACGTTAAATGAACCCTGTCCAAAGGCAAGTGTTGGAAAAACAAGAAATAGAAGTCTCCACATTCAATTGTAAAAATTGTTAACGTAAAGGTAAAACAATGCTTTCAATCGCTCAAGATTAAGCTACGATTGGGCAGAATTACTTATTTTAGCGTCCATCTTAAATAGTAAAGTGTCAGATTCAGTAATAATCATACCCACATTCAATGAAATCGATAATGTCGAACGCATGACGCGTAAGGTGATGTCATTGGAGAAAGAGTTTGATATTCTGTACGTTGACGATTCTTCTCCTGACGGAACTGCGGATGTTATTCGCGAAATGCAAAAGGAGTTTCCCGGCCGAATTCATCTTGAAGTTCGAAAAGGAAAATTGGGATTGGGAACAGCTTACATCCACGGATTTAAATATTCTATCGAAAAAGAGTACGAATTCATTTTTGAAATGGACTGCGACTTTTCTCACAACCCCGACGATTTGATTCGTTTGTATAAAGCGTGCAAAGAAGATGGAGCAGATGTAAGTATCGGTTCTCGCTATATCAAAGGCGGTAAGATATCAAACTGGCCGATGAAAAGAATCTTGATGTCGTACTTCGCAAGTGTGTATGTACGAATGATTTTGTTTATTGGAATAAAGGATACGACTGCAGGATTCAAGTGTTACAGAAGAAAAGTATTGCAGAAAATCAATTTGGATGGAGTGACTTTTAAAGGATACGCTTTCCAGATCTGTATGAAATATGCAGCGATCAAGCATGGATATAAGATGAAAGAAGTTCCAATTACGTTCATTGATCGTGAATTGGGAGAATCTAAAATGAGTACAGGAATTTTTAAAGAAGCATTTTTCGGAGTTTGGAAAATGCGCGGAATGGATTTATGAGTACAATTATATTACGTGGCGGAATTATCATAAATGAAGGATCTAGAATTGAAGCAGATCTTTTAATTAAAGATGGTCGAATAGAGAAAATCGCATCATCGATTTCTGTAGAAGGAAATGTAGAAGAAGTTCACTTAAATGGAAAACTGATTTTACCGGGTTGGATTGACGATCAAGTTCATTTTCGCGAACCGGGATTAACGCACAAAGGAAATATCCAAACCGAGTCTAGAGCTGCAGTTGCCGGAGGGATTACTTCATATATGGAGCAGCCAAATACAAAGCCTGCCGCAACGACAATAGAAGAATTAGAAAAGAAATACCACCGTGCCAGCGAAGTTTCAATTGCAAACTACAGCTTTAATATGGGAGCCACGAATGACAACTTGGAAGAGTTGAAAAAAGTGAGCAAAACAGATGTGGCCGGGATTAAAATATTTATGGGATCTTCAACGGGGAATATGCTCGTAGATCAGCAGAGGACCCTAGAAGGCATTTTTCAATTGGACCATCAGTTGATCACGCATTGTGAAGATGAAGGAACCATTCGTGCAAATCTTGAAAAGGCCAAATTGAAATACGGTGAGGACATTCCAATGAGTATGCACCCCGTAATTCGAAGTGAAGAAGCTTGTTATTTAAGCTCGTCAGCAGCAGTAGAACTTGCGAAAAAGAATGGAAGTAGATTGCACGTGTTTCACATTAGCACAGCGAAAGAATTGGCGTTGTTTGACAATTCAATTCCTTTGGAACAAAAGAAAATCACGGCCGAAGCTTGTATCCACCACTTGTGGTTCAGCGAAGAACAATATGCCGAAAAGGGATCGCTTATTAAGTGGAACCCAGCGGTAAAGAAAGCATCGGATCGAGATGCAATTTTCCAGGCGGTATTGGACAATAAAATTGACGTTATTGCAACGGATCACGCGCCGCATACTCTTGAAGAAAAGAATAATAAATATTTGACAGCACCATCTGGAGGGCCTTTGGTTCAACATGCTTTATTGGCACTGCTTGAAAAGGCTGAGGAAGGAAAGATATCAATTGAACGTGTAGTTGAAAAAATTGCACATGCTCCAGCAATCTTGTTTAATGTCGTTGAGCGTGGATTCATTCGTGAAGGGTATTTCGCAGATTTAGTCATTGTCAATCCGAATTCAAAATACGGAGTTACAAAAGAGAATATTTTATACAAATGCGGATGGTCACCATTCGAAGGCGTTGAGTTCTCAAATTCGATTGATTCGACGTATGTAAATGGCCGTAAGGTTTATGATCAAGGAAGTATTATCGAAGCGGGCAATGGAAGTAGATTGACCTTCAATAGATGATCCGATTTGTCATTATAGCGCTCCTATTTCTAGCTTCGTGTTCCGATGGAATTCCTAGGATTGATGAGCCAAATGATGTCATCCCACGTTCAAAGATGGTTCCGCTTCTCACTGAATTGGTGAAACTAGAAGCTTATATCACTGATGAGTTCGGAAACATTACTCAATACCATAAAGTGATGGTAAAAACGGGTGATTCTTTGCTTAAAGCGCAAGGGTATTCTAAAAATCAATTTGAAGGTTCTATGGAGTATTACGGTTCTCACCAAGAGGAAATGATGTCCATTTACAGAGACGTCCTTGAGGCCTTGAATAAAGACTTAGGTGAGCTTCAGAGAAATCCTGTTATCGAAGATCCAATTGATGTTATCCCACGCGAAAAAATGGTTCCGCTTCTCATTGAATTAGTGGAATTAGAAGCCTACGTAGCGGATTCTCTTGGGAACATTATGAAATCCCAGAAAGTGATGGTGAAAACAGGGGACTCCTTGCTGAAAGCGCAAGGGTATTCGAAAGGTCAATTTGAAGGCTCTATGGAACATTATAGTTCGCTCCAAGAGGAAATGACGTCCATCTACGAAGAGGTTCGTGACAGCTTAAATATCGACCTTGAGGGAAAGGAGGAGTAGGTCTTTTTTCATTTTGTTCTTTTTCTTAATTTTAAAGAGGATCTAAGAATTTTTTTAAAAATTAACAATGATGATTAAATACGTCATTCTAAGTATCTGTTTTATTGTTGCTTCATGCGGAACAGCCATCGTTGTTGTAGAAAAGCCAGTTCCAAGAATGCATGCAAATCAAAGTGAATTTGATACTGAATTGCAAGGTCAATATTTTATTACAGGTTCTATAGTTGATTGGAGTTTATGGACTTCTTACAATGAAATTTACGATCCTAAAGTGGTCTTAAAAACAGATACTTCTTGTTTCCCGACGGTAAATTCGAGAATGATCATTTCTGATTATTGCATTGTGAATAAAGTCATTCAAACGGTCTATATTTCTCGTGTCATGTATGATACAACCGAGTTCAATGAGGACGAAAGAGAATACATTGATACAATTGTCTTAACCGGAGACATGGCAAAAATAATTTTTCATGAAGAAATCGATACATTGTTCAACCTTGAGCAAGGGGATTTGATTCGGAAATACAGAAACCAATACGTCTTGAATCGAAAGTGTGAAAATGGATATGAGCCAATTCTAATGCGTAAGGAAGGGAAGGCTAGTTACAGCTTTGGGTACCTGAAATTGGAGGCTCTTGCTGATTATTATTCCAGTTTCGGAACAAAAAAGAAGGACTTCAAAGCGATGCTTGTTGAAGAAGCAGGAGCAGCAGTGAAAATGAAAAATTCAGAATTGCGCTATTGCATGAAGAATGAATTATTTACCCTTTGGCAATCGATCCGAAAACGTGAACTGGACGTGTTAATAGATCAATAATCTTTTTTGGGCTTGCCAATTTTAAGCAAACTCCATCCTTTTCCATCATAGAGCGAACGTGTCTCAACAACGTATGGTTTTTTTCTGTATTTGAATTTCATTTCG
>JAWUWJ010000136.1:0-23888 GCA_034111925.1 Crocinitomicaceae bacterium | reverse complement strand
AATGAAGGCTCACCGAAAAAATTTGTCTTCAATTGAACTTGTTCACCTTCGGCTTGAGCGGAATTTCCGTTTTCTTTAGCGCGTTCAGCCATTTGCACAACACTCGGCTTGAATTGTGCCGGCTTGCCATGCTTCGTGGCTGAATTACCACTCGGTTTAGCTACTTTTCCTCCAGTTGCGCTCATTGTTTTATAGCGACTTACCTTCTTTCATGAACTCTTTTTTAACACCAGCAACGACGTATTCTAACTCCAATTGATTGCCTCCTTGTTCAAGTTGCTTAAGACAAGCAAACTGTATAACATTGATAATGTTTGAACCCGTTAGCTCGTATTTTTCAGCCAATAACTCTAAATCGATATCGGGAGATAACGTAACGTTCGGAGGTAAACTGTTTTGCCATAATATGAATCGTTCGTCAAATGATGGGACTTCAAATTCTATAATACAATTGAATCGTCTTGTGAAGGCTTCATCAATATTGTCTTTTAAATTCGATGCTAAAATGACCAATCCAGGATGTCCCTCAATTCTTTGCAGTAGGTAAGAAACCTCTTGGTTTGCATATTTGTCATGCGCGTCGCGAACATTTGTTCTTTTCCCAAAAATGGCATCCGCCTCATCAAAAAACAGAATCCAATCTTTGTTTTTTGCTTTATTGAAGAGAGAACTCAGGTTTTTCTCCGTCTCACCGATGTATTTAGAAACGACCATTGAAAGATCAATTCGATACACATCACGACCGGTAAACTTTCCAAGCAAACTTGCTGTTAAGGTTTTCCCTGTTCCAGGGGCCCCATAAAACATCACTCTAAATCCAGGCTTTATTTTACCAGCCATTTGCCAGTCGACCATCAATGTTTCGTGGTGTTTCAACCATGTTTCAATTTCAGTGATTTCGTCAATTGTTTTCTGTGGTAGAACGAGATGTTCCCATTCCATATCCGTGTTGATCAATTCAGCAGGGAAACTTTGACTTAAAGTAGGTTTCACTTCAGTCCCTGTTGTTAAGAGTTCAACATATTCTGGATCTAGAATCAAATGGCCGCTCATTCGCGGTTCTCCATAAGGAACTTCACCGATCATCAATACTCCTGATTTAAAGGCGAAACTATTTGCATCGAATAGCAAACGTTTTGTCAATTTCTGTTCGACACTTAGTCCCGCAACTGCGTACAAAGCTGTTTCTGCGGTGGGCATTAAGCCTCTATGATTTTTTGCTTTACATCCTCCAAAATCCGCAAACTCTCCTCCATTTGGGAAGTTATTTGTTAAGATTGAATCGAAGAAATTTGGAATAACATGTGGAACCAAACCTGTTAACAGAAGAAGAACCTCATCGTCTGTTAATTGATGCTGTAAAATCAAACCATTAATTGGAAATGCCGTTCCAGCCTGAACCGTTAGTGTTGGTTTTGCTATTGGTGTTCCAAGGTTAAAATCCGTTTGAACTCGATGATTTAAGGTCTGTCTTAAAAAATCAAAAAGTTGACTTAAATTATTTGCAGCGTCTGTATACATAATTTTCTATTTCAATGTTTTTTGGCGTGAATTCACACCGACAATTGAAATGAAAGTGGCTATTTCAATTGTTTAAGTATTGGATTGATATGGCAGTATTTCCCCTAAATTCAAGGGGTGCAGTTTGTTTTGGAACTTCAGAATTCAAAGAATAGTATGAGAAGACGCTACTTGTTGGTTGCAACGAATTTTAACCTTTAATCCTGTCCGGAAATCTTTGAATCTCGTGATCAAATTACACAGGATCTTCTTCTTTCCCCTTTTTCTGAACAGGTTCTTCTTCCATCTTTTGAACGGGTTCTTCCTCCTCCATTTTTTGAACAGATTCTTCTTCCATTTTCTGAATTGGTTCCTCTTCCATTTTTTGAACGGGCGCCTCTTCTTCTTGAGCCATCATTTGAACAGGTTCTTCTTCTTTCCCCATTTTCTGAACAACTCCGTCGGCTACTCTGTCAGCTTGTTGTTCATGTTTATCTCCTGGAGACCCCATCTTTAATTTTGCTTGTACAGATGGTTTAACAAGTGGATCATTTGATCTTTGAACTGCTGCATTTGGTCGCTCGATTTTTTTTCCTAATCCCATAATTTCAATTTTTTACCATTCCACATAAATCAATTCGTCCTTCCATGGAAACCCTACTATTCCTAGTCCCCAAGGCAATTTATCCAGCATAATGTCTACTGTTTTACGCTCAACTATTATTCTAGGTGAACTTTCATCTATAATTACCTTACCTTCTCGCATTAAAAATTCATGGCGCAATAGATCAATTGATTCCGTCTTCAATGCTTTCCAGTGTCCTAAGACAGCGAGGAGCATTTCGTCAATTGAAGCTTTGACTTCATCACTAATTTCAATGTTCTTTTCTATCGGTTCTGATAAAGGAACTCCACAGATGTATTTTTCAAAGGTCATTGAAAACTCAAAATCATACTCTCTTCCTGTTGCGGCATAATGCAAGTAATGTGCTGCTCTAACTGGATCGGTGAGTTCTTTGTCATTCAAAAGACCAACATTGGTAAAGAACATTTTCAAAAATGGATGGATGAGAACAAGGCCAGCATTTTCTGCTATGAAATTTGTTTTATCCACCTTTTCGAATTTGGCCTTCTCCTCAGCGTCATTTCTTCTAGCCTCATTTAAATGTTTCTCCATTTCGTCTTCTTGAGTTTGTTTTGAAAGAGTTAAATCGTTTTCCTCTAGGCTCTGAGAGGCAGCTTCTTCGGCTTTCTTCGCGTTGCTTTTTAAAGCATCTTCAATTGCCTTTTTAGAAGATGAGCCCTTCTTGTCTGAACCTTTATCATTGCTTGATTCTTTCTCAATGCTTGAATGAGTCTCATTGTTTTTATCCTTCTCAATGCTTTTATCTCTCTCGCTTTGCTTTTCCTTGTCGAGTTCAATATCTTTTGAAGATTGAACGTCAGATTCAGATGAGCTATCTGGATTTGCCTCTTGATCGGAATCAGATTTTTCTAATTTAGATTTAAGATCCGATTTGGATTGAATAGTGCTGCTATCTTCGGATGTAGAATTATTTTCCGCATCACTTTCAGGATCGGTTTTACTATTTCTTTCTGATTCACTTTCAGTATCCGTTTTGAGTTTGCTTTCAGCTTGACTTTGATCTTTCTGTTTGGATTGATCTTTTAATTCTTGCTCTAAATTGGAAACCTCACTAGTCAAATAGGAATGAACACTTTTTTCAAGTGCCGAATACATTTCTTCACTGTTTGCAACAAGAAGTCGAGGTGTACTTTGAATGCTCAATCCAAAAACAACCAACTTTTCAATTGATTCCTCATTTATCGAAGGAATTTTCTTGATTTCAGAATGAAAAGCTTCAATTCGCTCGGAGGATTTCTTTTGATGGAATTTCTTCGAAACAGTTTTCCAGAATACTTCTTTTTCTTTATTTGAAAGTTGTTCTATGACAGGTAGAATAGCGTCACTTTTTACAAGTGATTTTAGTCTACTAAATTGAATCGACTTTTCATTGAACTGAGTTGCGAATAGAAGCAATAATACTTCATTCGAAAATTGACGAATGATGCGTTGTACAAATCGAGTACTTCGTAACTCTTTCTTTAGTAATTGAACAAAAAAAGTGGATTTTTCTTGAATGAGTAAAAGAACTGTTCTCTCATCCATTAATTCCACCATTTCATCATTCGAAGGAATCCACCATGGTTTGACCCCTGTCTTCAGAAATTGTACAATGGATTCTAACGCTCGTTCTTTTTTGCTAAGAACAGATAGTCCACTTGGTTCATTCGATTCGCTCAGTGATCCGTCTTGCGACTTATGCGATCCATTGAGTTTATCATTTTTCGCAGCCGTATCGTTTGATTCAACCAATTCGGCTTCGCGTATTTTCTTAATTGTTTTATCAAGCTCTAGATGCACTAATGATTTTAGTTCAACAGAATTCACCTTCGTTATATCATCAGAATCAAAGGTCATTTCTAAAGTGTCTAGCTGAATGTGTTTATCACCAAATTCGCTTTCCATCTCTTCAAAATATTCTTCAATGTGATTTAAAATATGGTCTTGCACAAAAGAACTGGCCGTGGAGCGAATATCATTCGCCTTCGTAGCGGAGTTAGTACTTACCTCTACGAAGACTTTATGAATGATATGCTGTGTATTTACGGACAATTTTATTTTAATCTATTGATTTTTAGAATTTTGTAACGTCTCCTTCAGCAGGGGCATCTTTGGTATTGTCGCCTTTAATTACTGTTAACTCTTGTTCAGGTAAACCTCCATCAATTATTTTGTAGATATTTTCAGCGATGGATTGTTTACAGACTTCATTTGAAAGTTGAACTGTTAAACGAATTTTGAGTCGGTTTCCTGCAAAGTTAGCGAGCATTTGGTATGGAATATCCAGAGATGCAGCATTACGATCAAATTGATCTTCTAATTCTTTCACTATAGAATCATCAAAGGCGTTTAAAAAGTTCCATTCGTGTTGGCTTCCTTTAGTTTCTAGAGGAACTGATACCGTAAGTAACTTGGTTTCATTAGACTGTACAGAAGTCATTTGAATTACTGGAGGATAAAGCACTTGCACACTTGCAAATTCAACTCCTAAATGGAACAATTTGAATGGTCCTGTTTTTCCTACAGTCAATGCTGGATCAAAGAATAATTTGTCTGATGTAATTCCAACTCCGGCAGTTTCAGGAGTAATTCCAGCAGGTGTTACTGTCAATGGATATTGTGGATCACTTATGCAGAATATTGTCTTATCAATTGAAACTACAGTTTCTTCACGAATAATGAATGGAACTGTAAAACTCTGTTCAGCCTTAGCGTCGCCACATACAGCGGATTCAGATTGCGCAGAAAGAATAATATTTATTCTAGATCCTCCTTCACCAAATTGGCTGTACGGAATTGCAACTGGGTTTAATGTTAAATCTATTTCAGCACTCAATACAATATCAAGACCTGTATCTAAATCAACGAATCTCCATTCATAACTACTTGAGTTTTCAGTTATCGCAGAAAGTGTGATTGTTGCATCTGTTCTTGAAAGTTGAGCAATAATCTCTGCTGTTGCAGGTTGGTAAACATCAACACTTGCAAATTGAATTCCTTCATTGTATAAAATGAATGGTCCTGTTTGACCTGCTGTATCCGCAGGGTTGAATGATTTCCCGTCAGTCGTGACACCGATACCTGTAATTGTTGGATTGGCTCCGACAGGAAGGATTGTAATTGGATATTCAGGATCATTTAAACAGAATTCATTTTCACCTATTGAAACTTGAATCGTATCAAATAGTATTGTTTCTGTCGTTGTTGCTGGACACGCTCCATTTGCTGGAGTCACTGTTAACGTAACTATAGTTGGGTTTGTACCAACTGGTAGCGTATATGTATGACTAATTGGTGAATTGAACCCAACTGCAGTTCCATCTCCAAAGTTCCATGTAATAAGGTCATTTGGCTGTGTGTCAAGCGCAGTGAATGTAAACGTCGTGTTTGTTGTTGCTACTGCAGAATCGATAACTGGATTAGAACTGATGCCAACATCAGCTACTTGACGAACAATCATGAATACTTCAGTATGTTGTTCGTTCACCGTAAATCGAATTGGTATTCCAACGTTGTCTAAATCAAATGCCTCATTGTCGATGATTAACTGATTTCCAGGACGTGTAGGGTCTGTAAATTCAGGGATTGTTACACCAGGAATACTACCAACAGTTGCAATTACGCCATCAATCGGTGAAACTGTAAATTCGTAAGTCGATTCTCCAGTTGGAGTAATTCCAAGACAGTGAACGCTAGTAGGCAATGACAATGAAACACGTTCTTTTGGAACAATGAAATTGATAGGAGCACAATCTGAACAACATAGATAGGGCAATGCGAAATCTGCAATTACTCTTCCATTTGGAACTAAGCCTTCTCCAGACTCGTTCAATGCGTATACGATAACAAAAGTTCCTCCGGGTTGAACTCCAGCTTTATGCTCTAATCCTGGATGATCTTGAATGAAGTTTGATAATTTAAGACCTGAAAGGATTCTTAATTTTCGGTCTTCAACTTGATCTAATATAGATTGAAGTTTTTCACCAACACAGCATAAGTCAGCCAATCGGTTGTTTAACAATTCAACAAGTGAAAAGATATCTGTATTAAAACCTGTTTCGAAAACAGTGTCTCCTCGTTTAGAGACTTTTCTGTGTAAGGCTTGGTATTGACGTGTATAGCTACACAATTTGTCAAGTTCTCTATTGAAATTTTCAATCGAATCGGCATTAATGGCCGTTAACCCCGTTGGAATAAGCAACGAGATAGCATATGCTGAAGCCAATATCTGACCTGGTAAATAGAGCATTACATTTTTGACATCTGCATCCCAATCTTCTGCTGCACCTCCAGTACCTGTCAATGAGTCAAACTCAGTTTCCATGTACCCAAAAGTATCGCCTGATTGATATCCTTCAGCTTCGATAAAGGCATCGAATACGATTCTTCCAATACCGTCATCTTCCATGTAAAGATTACGAATAACGGAGTACTCAAATCCTGACAAGTCAACTTCTTCTTCTACAGGAGCGTCACCTTTTATATTGTCTCTTACGAATTGAAATTGATCCGTTAGAACGCGTTCTTTCGTTTGAATTTCAGCGTAAGATTGGATCGATTTTGAGTATTCAAACTCTTGAATTCGAGATATAGGAGCTTCTTCTCGTTGCACCTGTTGTCTACGGAATTGATCTGTATTTGACTCTTGTTGGAAAACATCAAAATCTCCTCTTACTGGACTTGTAGAATTTGCAGGGCTTGTAGGGAAATTAGTACTTTGTACAGACAAGTCACGAACAGGTTGCAGATTGGCAGCTAACGTTAAATTGAAATCAGGAGATAAAAATGATCTCGTTCTTCCCATTGCTGTAGCACGGTTGTTGTTCGTTCCTTCTGTTGCAATACTGAAGGCCGAAAGTAGGAAACTCGCTTGTCCAAGAACACATTCTTGTTCATCGATACAGGCTTCCAATGAACTTGCTAAATCCTCAAATTCACACAAGTATTCATTCAAGTCAACATCTTCAGTTTCATCAATTGTGATCCCTAAAGTTTTTGTGTCAAAGGCCAAACCGTACTCTTCTTTTTGAAGGTTGATTTCCTCTAAAGCATCGCGGTAACTTTGATTGTGCAATCCTTCAATTCTGAAGAAGTTGTACGAATCAATATTGTATTTTAATGGGTCTTGAACAATTGCATTAATTCCTTCATTCGATTGATTGTATCCTAAAATTCTATTGAATTGACGCAATGTACTTCGTTTGAAATCCCAGATTTTAACCAATTCAGACTGACTATCACCGTCATACTGTGGATCGTAATAAAAAGGAATTGAACGATCTCCAAGTGGCTTGCGGATTTTAGAAGGCGTAATTTTAATTGGAGAAGCGGCTGCATCTCCACCAGTGTAATTGCTCAACATCAATTGAATTCTTTCAAGAATTGAGATTAAATGTTCACGAGCATTGTACTTGTCCGTTAATATTGGAGAAGGATAAAAACCATGACGGTTACTATTGTCTTCACTAGAAAGCGTTTCTGTTCCTAGTTTTCCTAAGAGTAAGTGTTTTGGGAAGGCAAAAATATCTGGACAACAAAGTGGGAAATCTTCAATGAATAAATGTTTAATTTCATTGTACGAATCAACAACATCCTTCAATAGATCGTAACGGTATTGGAAACGAACTGGAACTATAGTCGTAGCGTTGAAGATTGAACCAAGTTGAGCCGAAATGATTGAAGCATCAAAGCCAACTCTCGCTGCGATTGTACCTAAGGCATCGTCTAAATTGTCAACAATGCTACTACTTGTCACAGCAGTGTTATAATCTGATGCTAGAACGGCAAGATCGTTCGAGTTGTCTTGATTTAAAACAATTCTTGGAACTTCGATTTCGGCCAGGTTTATAAACTCATCAACTACATTTCGGCTGTTGAATAAATAATCTGGATTCGTTAAATATTGTAAATCATCATCATTCACTACAAGAACACGCACTTGTTGAACTTGTTCAATTCCCTGGCTATCGCAAGAAATAGAAGTACATGCTCCAGGTTCGTTTGAATAACAGTCCAGATACAAAATAATTGTACGGTTTTCGAAGCTAAGTTCGTTGGCATCACCACTAAATATTGTGCTACCATTAACAGCTTCAGGAATCAATTCAAACAATTGAATTTGACTTGGAGTGGTATCGATGAACTGTGGATAATTTGCCTCAGAATCTTCGAATAATCTAAATTTCGTCAATTTGACAAAATCAATAACCTTTGTTAAAGAAGGTTGGTTATTGCTATCAGCAACTCCAACCGTCCCATCTCCATTGTCGAACAATAAATGAAGAAGATCGCCATCTGTTGTTAAACCAGATCCTTGCGTCAATTTAACGAAATTCGTTCCTCCTTCATCGGTTTCTTGCGAAACTTTAAAACCACATACAATTCCTACTCCGCTCAAACAAATTCGCGCCAATCGGTCTTGATCTTCGAAATAATTAATTACCTCATTTAAATCATTATGAGTTAATAATTGATCCTTTGTAAAGGAATGATATGTAGGTGTTATCGTGCTTAATTTCTGTGACATAATGTATTGGTTAAATGTGGTTTATATATTAGATCTTCCTAGGATCACTTTTCCTGTGAAATCATCAGTTTCACAATCATGTAGTCTCCCTTTCGGATTGATAGTTCTTAATTCACTTAGTATTTTTAACAGTGCAGCTAGAGTAATAGGAGAGACCTCATCAATCGCTTTTTGATCCAAGTATTCATGATAGATAACTTGAAATTCGGACATTTGACATTCGCTAATCCAACAAACTCTTGGAATGATGTGTGATGGAAATTCAGCTTGGATTAATGATTCCATAAAATTTCTGAAATCAGGGTTTGAAAATCGTTTTCCTGTTCCAGGTAGGATTACTTGGGCTTTAAACGAATAAGGGTCCAAAGCACATTTGTCATTGCATCCATCTGTACAAACACCCATAAATTGACCTTCCAAATATTGCTCTTCTCTTGGGTAGTGTTCTCCATAAATAGGAGTTGTTTCAACATCAGTAGGATCAAAAGGAGTCAACCCATCATCTTTACTTTTATTAGCCACAGTTTCATCCTTTGTGAGAGGTGGTACGTAAGTTTCTGCTACTTCAATTTTAGTAGGAATCTCAGCTTCGGCATGCCCATCAGTTGTCTTTTTGATTACCGGTTCGATATATTCAGGACGAAGCAATAAGTTTTCAATGATATACATCCCTTCTTCCACAACAGGGTTTAACTTACTGAGATTTGTTTCTAAGCTAAGCGTGTTAATGTGGTAGATTATTGAAGCTTCAATATCATCTAAGTTGACATATTCATCACCTACACCAAATGCCAATGATGCGACATCGGATGCATCTACAACCATATATGATCCTGAAGAGTCTTCATTAATGATCAATTGAATGTTTCCAATAATTTGGTTGTTTACAACACCGGCTAGAAATGCAGCTTCAATATCAGCAACTTCAGTTTCTATCAATAATCGAACGGCTTCATTTCTGTTTTCAACTGCTTCGCATAAACTTGCTGATCGATATGCTAAGCGCAAAAATATCGCAGTCTCATCACCTATAGGAGTTCTAAATTCATCTGATAGAACGATCTCTCCGTCCAAGACATTTTGGTTAATTCCCCATGTACCAAATACGTCGGGAAATATTCCGGGATAAAAACCAATTAAATCTCTTCTAGAGTAATCTGGAATTCCAGCCAAACGTGAAACACGGTGTTGAACTCCAGATACATTTTCTGTGTCCCAAGTAACACCAAGACAGTTGTAACCTTTTCCTCTTCTGCTGCTCAATTCAACGTATTCTGCTAAGAATTGTTCTTTAGATGCAATAAGTGATTCTTCTGCAAATCCTTCGACTTCATCAATGTAAAGCTCTTTGGTTAAGAAGGCAAACTCACTAAAGTTTTCGGCAAATCGAGATAACAAATGATCCAAGACTTCATTTCTTCGTGCAACTGGCGAGTCCAATGGAGAAATCAACTTTTCCGATAAAAGAATATTGTCATTCGTTGGATAATCTACAACGATTTCCTCCATTCCTCTTAAGTCTTTAACTGCCTGACTGAAGTAACTAGGAGAATTCCCAGTATTCATTGAAAACAGCTCTTTTACTTTGTCGAGGTGTGCGAAATAGGATGCAAGAATTTGGTCAAAGAAAAGTAAATAGGCTTTTAATTGCTTTGCTTGAGCCTTTCTCTCTGTTGATGCGTTCGCGTTTAATCCGTAAACACCAATTCCGTACGTTTCAGGAAAATCATTTTGAATAGTTGTGTAATCGCCAATTCCCAATACATCGCCTTCTGGAATTTCAGGAATCATATTTAAAGAAGCTACAGTAATTCGATTGTCTCTTGCCTCCTTAAATTCCAGTATAAAGGCATCAAATTTATCCTTGTCCACCGCAACAGGTAAAACGTCTTTTCTATAATTGAATACACTTCGCAGTTCACATGTTTCTCCTTCCGGAATGATATCATCAGGAGAAGGTGCTAACTTTGGTCGTGTTAATCCTTCCAAACAGATTAACCAATCCGATGCCTTTTCTGCCGCATTGCATCCGTCTATCGAAATTGTAGAAATCGTCAATACGCCTTCGATTGACATTATTAATCGAACGATATCTGATAGTCTTACTTCTGATCGAAGTTCTGAATCGAATAATTCGGCAGAATCAATAAATCCATTTTCTAAGAATGGGCCTTCGAAAATTTCTTCCATTCGATACCCACGATCTAACATTTCCTTAAGCGAATACCTGTTCAAGTGCGGAGAGAAATATTGATTGATAGTCTCAATAACTTGAGCATGGATATAATCTTCATCAGCTTCTTGATCTACATCAATTGTAGCACAAACAGCAATCGGTCTTTCGACAACTGGTTTTACAAGAACAAGATCTTCACACAGGTTCCGATTTTCATGGTATTTCGCCTTTATACCTTCGATAACGATAAGTTCATCTATTTCATCATTGAAATCAACTAAGATGCAGTTCAGTCCTTGTAAAGGAAGACTCGTTTGTTCGAATGTTGTATTGTTTTCGGGAAATTTAAAATAGGACAATGCATCATTATCGCAATCAATATGAAGGAGTTGTTCATATTTAATGATCCAACAATTACGAACACCTGGAACATCCAAAAATAATTTTCGGTAGTCAAGTGCAGTAACAGCGCATGATGGAAGTATTTCTTCCGCTCTGTAAAATTGATCTCTCAATCCAGAATCGTTTTCGGAAGCTAAAATGTCCTGTATAGGAAGATCAATTCGAGCGCCCAAATCTGTAATGGCGTAGGACAATACTTCGAGCATTGTAACCCCAGGGTCGTGATCATTATAATCAGACCACAAGCCACCTCCCATAGATTCTATGTACTCAATTCCCTTTGATTTTAAGAATTCAAAATCAAGGTCATCTTTCGACGAAACATCCTTGGGGATTTTTTTATAGTTTTCTAATGTTGACATTGTTCAGATATAATTTGAGTGATAGGTTCACACGTAATAATTTCGGTCGAAATATCATGTGTCACCGCTGATACCATAATCGATTTTGGCGATGTTGGCGTGTAATTGTCAATTGAGTTCCCACCGTCGACAATCATTTTTACATCTTGAACATAATCCACATAAGAAAGATTTTCGATATAATTAATGAGAATACTTCTGTGAAGTGTGTGTCCAAAATCTACTTGTTTTGTTTCATCAAAAGCCCAAGGAGAGAGCAGTCGTGTAATATCTTCGTTCAATTGGATGATATGCACAGCTTCGTCAAGTCCAGCTTGGAATTTAACTTTCAATTTCACATTGATTTCTTCGTAATCAGGATTGATAACATCTAAATTGACATGAAGCGTTGTGTACTTTGCCATGAAGATTCTGATCTTATTCAATTGAGCAGTACTGACTCTTGGCTGGTAAAGGTTGTATACATTCTTGCCAACTGTATCTGGAATGACAACGAGTGTTACATTTCCTGCTGCCGTATAAGAGGTCTCATTTGTATGATTTAGGCACTTTACCTTGTACAGGTCATTGAACTCTTCAAGTGTCAAATGTTCGTAATCCCAAAGTGTAATTGCGCGGTTCTTATGTCTCAACCGTTCGCTAACTCTTCTGTAGTAATTGTCATCATTCTCAATCGGTTTTCCATCATAAGAGTTGAAAGGTTGATCGACTTTTTTGACTTTGGAAGAACGTTCGATTAGTTTTTTAATGGTTCCGCTTGGAAGCCCTTTTTCAAGATGCGCCAAGTCGTTGTTATTGTCAACGAAAACAGCACGAGCAACTTGAGTATTTATATCAAGAATTCTACAAACGGCATCAAAGGGCTTGTGCATTTTTGCCTTGATCCAGAATTTTCCAGATGGCAAAATGTTATTCTCCATTGTTGCCTCATTTGGAATTTTGAATTGTACAATTCCAGACTGTAGAAAATTGTCAATTTCATTTTTGGTCAATAATGTAGAGTCAAGACTTTTCCAATTATCGCTGCATAGAATTGACCATTCCACCTTTTGACCTCCAGTAAATGTTCCAATTTCTTTGTTTTCAGTTCCTTCCGAAACTTGTACCAGAAGTGAAACGTTTTGCAGGTGATCTGCATCTTTAATTGCGATGTACATTTCACCTCCTCGGCAATAATCAGGCGCTAAAGTACATTGATTTGCCGTCACAAAATCCAACTGAGATTTCAAGAAAGTATTCTGAATGGATTGACCGTAAGGATGCTCATGAAAGAATGCATTTTCTCTCAAATTAAAAGCCTCTAAAGTTCCGGCTTCAACTATAATTGTGTCTTTAGCATCATAGGAAAGTAAAACCTCTTCTGCAAGTGGAGTATAGGGTTGGTTCGGAATTGTTAATAAAGGGTCTTCACTCGATAAAGCGATTGTGTAGATACGAGGAAATAAGTCGTGAAGGAAAGAATGAACCAGTGAGATTCGCAATCCTTCGCTTTGTTTTGACAGATATTGAGTTCCATCGAATTCGAAGATACCATTGTTTGTATTTCTGATTCCAAACAAGAGAGGCAAAGCAGGTGAAGGTGAGCTTTGAGCAAACCAATCACCATCGACTTTTATGTGTCGAGTAACCGTAAAGTGATCATTTGATTCTACAATTGGGTCTGAGTTCGTTAAACTTGTTGCGTAAGTAGTTCTAGTGATGTTACTCACTTGAGATTGACGGAAAGCAGAGTACCAAGAATAAATGTCGCTTGGTTTGTTTTTCCATTTCACAGAAACCAAAGCATTCGACCATTTTTTATTAAATAATTCTTGGTTGAAAACAGTGAGGTTTGATCCCGTAACTGGTGTTTGTGTGAACGGAAACATTGGTTTTTTCGGGTTGAGAAGACCAGTGTCACTATCTAAACTCATCGTTCTCATTTCGCGAACGCCAACATTGATATTGATGGAAACTATTTTCTTGATGAAATTCCTGTACACCTTAAGGCCTGCGGGAATGTTTGTATTGATTATGAATTTAAAGATCGGGTTTTCAGTATCGTAAATTCCTTCGTGAAGCTCGGGATTGAAATTAAACGATCCTTCTACACCAGAATCCATTGCAACCATAAGTTTAACTGATTTGTTAAATTGGCTTACCACAGTATTGAATTTGTACTGCTGAACACCTGAACCGGTTGTTTGCGTAGCTTCAGCGTTTAACTCAAGAGGATTGGATTTAACCCAACCGAACTCTCCAGTAAATGAAACGCCGATAGAGGTCTTTAATTCATCGTAAGTCATTTCATCAATGTCGTCCGAAAAAATGATTTCAAATTCAACGTAACGTGTTCCTTCTGAAAGTGCAAGTGCTTTTGAACTAACTGCAAATCCAATTTTAGCATCGTCTAGCTCAGTGAATGATTCTCCAACGCGCTCATGATTGTACCCAAACCCATACCAAGAAGGATTTTCTTCTGGAAGCGGTTCTTTAAGTCCATCTGTTGTTTTCGGAACCAATGACGATTTCATATACGATGGAGAAAAAATGCTTCCAGTAGTTTCGTCTACGATATTTGGATCAAAATAAAAGTTTCTAATGTCATCGATTTTCGCTTCGTTTAACGATGCATCTTCCGATATTTCATACTTCAGAATATTCCCATTGGCATCTTTTCCACCATTTAATAAAGTCCCTTTCGAGAGCTTCGCCAAAGAGAGGTTTTTAGACAGTTCAAAAAGTAAGTTTACTTTATCATACTGCGCTGGAAGATGACTGATTTGAAGAACATCTTTGTAATAGAAGTCTAAGTGACGCTTGGTAACTGCGTTTAATCGCTCAGAAGAATACTCTAAGAGGCGCAAGAAGCAAATGAAAAGCGTTAAGTGTGGTGTTAATTCATCTGAATCTTCAAGGTCTTGAAGCAGCTTTTCAGTCTCGTCTTTATCCTTGAAAAAATCTTGCCAATTCCCATCAACAGAATTCGTGTCAGTGCTAAAATAGTTGACATGTTCGGTTGCAAAATTATATGCGAATTCCATCCAATCCGTTAATCCGAATCCATGCAATTGTATAGAGGCAGGGTCGAGTTTTGTCTTAGAACGGTCCAGTTGATCTGTTCCACCTCTAAGCAATACTCTCGTAATTTCGTTACAGTCGCTCATTAATTAAGTTGTTTATACATCGGTTCCTTCGCCTCTGTAGAATGGGTAAACTAGATTTCTTCTGGAGTTGGTTGAACGGATTGTATAATCCAATTCAATGAGTAATTCTCCTTCAATGTCGTTGCTTGTCACGATGTTGACTTTGTCTAAGTCAATTCTCGATTCAAAGTATAGAATGGCCGTTTCAATCAAGTCTTTCACATAGGTTAATAGTGTTAGATTGATTGGAGCAAAAATGAGTTCGTCAAGGTTACATCCAAAGTCTGGATTCATGATTCGCTCTCCTACGCGAGTTGAGAGGATGATAATCAAACTCTCTTTTATATCTTTTTCATCGGAGCTCATTTCAACTTCGCTGAGTTTTTTATTGAATTCAGGAGGGAAACCCCAACCTCTTCCTAAAAATGACGTGTTTTCGTTCATCTTGAATGTTTTATCCTATTAATACTGTTACCTCGCCGAGCACAATTGTTCCGCCGTGCGCGGTAGAATCCCCTAATCTTGCAGCTGGTTTTCCTCCAATTAAAACGGTGGAAGATCCTGCAATAATAGAATCGGGTGGACCTGTGCATACTGCCATATCACCTAGCACGGCTGCGGGCATTCCTCCAATGAGGACAGTAGGTTCTCCTGGTGGTAAAATTGGGCCACCAACGTGAGGAACTGGTCCTGTTACCATTGGGCAGACATGCATGTCATTTATTCGCGCTGCAGGTTGTCCCATAATTAATTTATTTGTACTAATGAACCTTTGATCACTGCAATTGCGTCTGTGGAAAGTTCCGCTCCTGCGCCACCTTCGGCGACGAATTCAGCAGCTGCAGCTATGTTCACATTTGTTCCTTCAATATTTACATCTCCTGATGCTACGATTGAAACATCGGCGCCACTTTCAAGTGAAATACCATCCGCATTCATCGTAATCACATTTGAGTTTTCGTCTTCAATTATAATGTCACCCGAGTCTTCGTCCATCGTGAATTTCTTTCCCGCTGGAGTTTCAATTGTAACAGACACTTTGTCGTCGTCAAAAATGAGTTTCATTTCACTCCGCGTTACAAACCCTTTTTCATGGTTGTCATCGCTTGCTGGAATAGGGGAGGGCTTTGCGCTACTGTGCAACATTCCCAATACTACTGCGTCATTTGGATCCTCATTGATAAAACCTACAATGACTTCATCGCCAATTTCAGGTCTGAAAATGGAACCTCTGCTGTCTCCAGCATCTAAAGTTGCTGATCTGCACCAAATTCCCTCATGATCCGCTGAAATTATTGGTATTTGAACCAAAGTGCGTTCTTCACCTTCAGGATCTTCTTCTAATTGAGAAACGACGCCAATGTGCAAGCCTTTGATCGCTGGTAATAGTCCTGATGCAGGTAAAGTGTTTACTTCATACGTTTCAGAAAACCATTTTGGATCCAGTCCAAATTGAGCATCAACTGTCCAGTTTCCTCCTGAAATAGTATGCAACACTCCCGTGATATATGCTTTGCCATTGAATCGATCTCCTAAACCTTCAAGGTTCAAGATTGTATCCGGTTTGACATCTGGAATCCCTTGGAATTTAACTTTTCCACGCACCTTTGACATTTGCTGATAAAGCAATGTTGCATCTGCCCAATCTTGTAATTGAACATCATTTAACTCTCCACCATGGCGCAATTCAAGATTTTCCAATCCAATTACATCTGCTAAATCCGAGCTGCTCAAGTTTCCGTTTAAGCTGACACCTGGGTCGGCTCCTTCAATTTCTAATAATTCTTGATCTGCATGATTCCAGCTATAAGAAGTTGCGGTTGAAAACTGATTTCTAGCATCAATTTCGGCATCAAAATCAAGCATTGATGAACCGAAAACAATTGTTTCAAGAGCTTCTTGGCTTAAATCAGGTTTTTTTATAGTTAGTTTTCCTCCTTCTGTGAAACACAATTTTCCATTGGCTTGCGCTCTGGAAACTATGAAATCCCAATCGGAGGAATTGTATTGAACGATCTCTGGGTGTTCGAAGTTTGTAGCCTCTATATCTTTTTCTAAGCCATAATTGCCCAGAATTTCTTCGAAAATATCACTGTCTTTACTTTCAGCATAGAAAGCAGATTTTCTTCCTATGGTTGTTTTTACTAATTCGTCTTTGCATTCTAAGACAAGAAGCGTTGCTCCGTTTCGAATTTTAATGCAGTGTTTAATAACGATACCTGCGAAAATGGTTGATTCATCAGATCGATATCCAGCGGCAACTTCGATTTTTTTACCAGGGATGAACAAATCACCGCTACTGTGAGCGAAATCCTGATCTGCTGCGTTTCCATCTGCCAAAACAATTGTGGCGCATGGAATTCTGTTTACAACATTCGTAACATTGACACTGAGGACTTCCAATTCTTTCGAAATTGCATCGCCTTCAATAAAAACTGAAAATGTTACTAAGTCTGGATTTTGACTTGTTTCTATTACGCCTGTATTGTTCATTTAAGCTAATTTTTCTAATGGTGGAAATACTAATCTTTGTCCTGCAGTTAGTTTTCGGAAATTTGTAAGTTGATTGAACTTTGCGATTTCCAAATAATATTTTGAGTCCCCGTAAATTTTCTTAGACATAAGTGGTAAAGTATCTCCTTCTACGACTTGTCTAACATGTGTTAAATCGGGTGATTTCTGATTCTCTTTTGCTGCTCTTAATTTCTCTTCAATAGCATCCTTTAAGGTTACTTTTGCAACGACTCTAAGTGCAGTTCCATCGGATTTAAACAGTTTGTATTCATAACTAATATCTGCTAAAACTCCTTTGAAGATTAAATCACCCCACAAAGCCATGACGTGATTCGGTTTGTGATGATCCCCATCGTATTTAAGTGCAATTTTTTCGAACGCTGTGATTTGGTCCTTTACACTCATTACCTCTTTCTTCTCGTCTCTTGGAGCATCTGGTATTATTCCAGTGCCATCAAAAATGATCTGAATTTCAAGGTCGGGTTGAATTATTCGTTGAAATTTTCTATTCTTTCCACTTGTTCCTGTAGCTTGAGTTTCATCCCATTCAACAGATAATTTTTTACTATAATTTTCTGGATTTATCAGAACAGTGTATTCGTCTCCTTTCTCACTGTCTTTAAATTCAGATGAAGGGAAGGCCGTTAACTTGAGCTTTTGCAATTTTCCGTCGTCCATAATTTTCTACCTTTCAGATTTATCGTTAATTAACTTAGCTACTTGATCCAAACATTCTTGAATTACAGATTCGTTTGATGATCCACCGCCACCTTCTTTAGGACCAGATTGAGCACCATCGACATTAATTTTAATGTGCATTTCTTTAATTTCAATCGGCATAATTAAGATTTGGTTATTGTGAAAGAATTGTACGAGCACTCAATCGTTTCAATAACAATTTTACTCTCTTCTGCATTGAAGGTATCCACGTTCCATTTTATTGGATAGACATTGGTTAAGTTCCATGCCATTAGTGGTTGACGTTCAGGATTCAATAACACAATATTTACCTCAACAGGGGTGAAGACTCCGTTTTCAATGGCATCTCTGCACCACTTAATTAGGTTAGAGTTGGACAACAATCCCCGTTTGAGGACTAAGTTTGGATACTTAGCCCTCGTTGGGAGTTTATGTTTGAATCGGTTCTGCCCACCTTCGGCAAACTCTTCAGTTTCTAAATCAACAGACAATCCAGTGATAGACTGAAATTCTGCATCGAATTTGTCTCCGTCTTTTGGCTCAGTATCTTCCGGTTTTGGAAGATCTACGAAGTCAACGGTGAAACTGAAACCTACTGGTGGGTATCTTACCTCTTCTTGGTCCATGATTAAGCAGTTTGAATAGATAAACTTTCAATAACCAATTCCATTGATTCGATAGCTACTTCGCTTCCATCAGCTTTCAATCCAGTAGATTGAACTTTTGTTGGCCAAGCGTTTTCTGCTACCCAAGTAATAACTGGTACACGCAATTCGTTAAGAAGCGTAATTGTAACAGTTCTTCTTTGGATTGTATTCAATTGAACTGAATCCCACCAATTGTAGAACTCATAGTTGTTCAAAAACGTTCCACGTTTTAAAGAAAGGTTGGCAAATTTTTGTTGCCCAGGCATTTTAATTTTTGAAAAGTTCGGACTTGCTCCGCTTCTATATTCAACTACCTCTGTTTCAAAATCCAATCCTGAAACTTCGGTAAATCCGATTACAGTGCCTCCGAAGTCTACTTGGAAACTAAAGGTCACTAATGGATATAACACACTCATAATTTAAGTTTTTAATAATTAATAATTAGCGAATTAAGCTTCTTGCATTTTGTGAGAGAAACGCAATACAATGAATTCAGCTGGACGTACTGCAGCCATTCCGATTTCAATGATCATACGACCTTCCAAAATATCTTGGGCAGTCATTGTTGATCCTAATCCAACACGTACATAAAACGCTTGACTTGGTTTCGCACCTGCTAATGCACCTGCTTTCCATTGTTGAGTTAAGAAGTTTTCGATCATTCCACGAATACGAACCCATGTGTTTCCATCATTTGGCTCGAAAACAAATTGCTCAGAAGCTTCACTAACCGACTCTTCAACGAAGCTGAAGAAACGACGAACTGGAACATATCTCCATTCGTTATCATTTCCAGCAAGCGTTCTTGCTCCCCATACCAATGTTCCTTTTCCTGTGAACGTACGAATTGCATTTACAGATTTACCAGAACTAGTAACGTTCATATCACCTTGTTCTTCTTGCGAAATTTGTACAGTTGGTTTTACAACGTAGCTTACTCCAACATTTGCTGGTGCTTTCCAAACTCCAACATTGTTATCTACACGAGCGTAGATTCCAGCCATTGCTGACGAAGGTGGAAGGTCGATAGGAACTGCTCCAATTGCTGATTTAATACGATTAAAAAGAACATTATCTGAAGTTTCTAAAGCTTCAAGAGTCGTGAAGTTCGATCCAGTAGTTATTGCACCTACAAGAGCGAATGCATCCCCTGGCGTCGTAGTTACTGCAGTTACATCAGCGTCAAATAAAAATTGCGCTGCAAGGAGTGGTGTAGTTTCTGGCGATGCCGCTCCATACGTACCAAAAACGTTAGTTGTATTAACTTGCAGGTTGTTAATGATTGTACTTCTTGAAGTTGATGAATTTATAGTTGACTGAATTGATGTCATACTTGAAATCTTATCATCCAAATTGGCTACTATCCAAGCTTCAAGTGCAGTTGTTGACTGACCATCTTCTTTGGCAATTTCAATAATACTATCAAATGTAGATTTAAGGTTTTCAGTGTAATTAAGTACTGCTTGAGACTGGCTACGTACATTTTCAAGATTAGAACTTGAAACTGATGTACCACCACCTGCAATTAAGTCTCTCGTAACTGCTAATGTCTCTAAAAGTGCACCTAAATCACCTGCAACAATTGATTCTAGAAGATTCGTTGCATTTTCTTTAGAGCTATTTGATGAAGCATTTTCCACAGAAACATCCGTTTCATTATAAGCGTAATCTAAAATTGTGCTTAAAAATGGGTAATATGCCGCTCCATATTTCAAATAATCCTTTCCAAGATTGATACCGTCCCTCAATTCATCAATTGAAGAACTTGCATCCGTAAATGTGTCCATAATTGTGAATCGATCTTGCAATTCATTACACTGAGTCAAAGCAGAGTTGTTAATTGCATAAAAGTCTGCGGGTACTGATAGACTTGTTGCATCCGGGAAAAGTAATAATGTTGGCTCGTCTTCTTTGCGGACTGCAGCTAATCCAGTCTCCAATTTAGCTAGTGTAATTGCATCTGGTAAGGCTTTTCCATAAGTCCCAACCGATGTCACGTAACAAGGTCCTCCTCCATTTGCAAAGTACATTTGCAAAGAGTAGTACATTAAATACTTAGACGGTGTTGTATTAGTTACAACGATTTTATCATCGCTTGAAACAACAACATTGATGTCAGACTCATCTTGAGCTGTTCCAAAGTATGTTTCATAATCCAATAGCGATGTTAATCGAGTAGGAGTATCCAAAAGATCGTCCGCTACGGTGTTTTCAGCTTTCTCTGTGTATCCTATAAAGGCAGGGATCGCTGTTGCTACTGGTGCCACCGACGGAGGAAACTTTGTTATTTCCTGTACGTAGACACCTGGTGTTTTAAGTGTTGCCATAATTGTGGTTATTGATTTTTATTGTTTAAAATTTATACTTGTTTATATTCTTTATAAGTAGACCTCGGAATAGTATTCGCCATTATCGAGGATTATTAATTTTGCATCTGGGTTTGGATATCTTTTGGGAGCACCATTCGCTATTTTGACATATCCATTTTCTGTAAGCGGTCGTAATTTTATATGGTTATTGTTTACAGGAAAGATCAAGGTCCGGTCTTCGTTGCTGTAATAGTGCCAGTTGGTCTGTCTGTTTTTAAGTAAGATCCTTGGAGTCGGTGTATCGGATGCCATAATAGTAGGATCCATTGAATCTACGAGTGAAGTCTCATTTACATCTTCGCCTTGGAGGTGCATTCGAATTAATCCGAATTTTCCTTGAAGTTCATTTGGATTAATATCTTTTAGTAAATCTACTTCTAGAGTTGCTCCAGGTGTTTCTACTGCATATTCAGATAGCTTACTGAATTCTACGGATACTGGAACAGGATCTCCTTCAACTGCGGGAGGAGTAATTGTAGCTGGAATACGATTCGAAATCATCACCAACTTTCCCCTATTTATAACAGTATCTGTGTAGTTTTCAAACAGAGGGTCGACTATTTCAATGGTGAAATCCAATATGAATTTATCGTCAAATGGAATGAATGGATTAACGGAAGCCTTTGGATTCGGACTCGCTCCATCACTGTAAGCTTTAATTCCTACGAGAATACCGTCTCCTTGAATTCTGTAAGTCGCTTTCCAGTTTTTCAGGTAACGAACTGTTCTTGCTGTTGGTGTTATTTTAAAGAATTCAGAAAGTTGATGTTTGCGGCGGTTTTTTTGATGCTTTACGATTTCTTCAAGATCACTAGCATTGTTAGGATCAAGAGGAGAATCATATACCGAAGTTCCTTCATCCAAAAAATAGTGATGAAGCAACTCCAATTTAAAAAGTGTTCTATAGAGGTTGGTTATCGCCATTTTGCGTTGAATTTTGTGCGTTTTGTGATGTTTGTCCTAAGATTCCAGCTTGATCGATAACATGATCCTCAGCGATGTTCACTACTCTAAGTTTGTAAAGTACCGATGGGTATTGTTTCCCACCCAAACTTCCCCAGATGTAATTCAAATCCTCAAATGAAATTGAGTGCAAATCCATATGGAATTGAAAGTTGTCTATGTTCGGATATTGAGCACGATTGTAATCAGAGTTGGATTGTGTAAAAACACGGTGGGATTGAAAAAACTCTATTACCTTAGAAATGTCCTTTAGCGCTTCCTCGTAATTATTTCGTGTATTCGAAAAAAGTAGAAATAGATTAAGGCTTACTGATGGTTGTTGAAGATAACTTCGATCGCCTTCAATTCGACGGTTCGGAACGTTTCTCAGTGTACCTTCTTCGTTGTAATTGACCAATGTAACTACGGTCCTATTGTTCAGTCCATTTCCATTTTGTGAATCGACATTCGCAATATTTCCTAACTCCACATTCAAACTCGTATAATTTTCGACTTGCAGTGCTAGAATTTTGATGATTTCAAAAATCATTGATTAGTTGTTTTATTTAGAGTGAAATGATGGCTGTTTTACGAGAATTTGAGCATAAAAATTCCAGTAGGCTAAAAGCCATTCATTCACAGTTAGTATGTCTATTTATTTTAGTGGTTTGCCACCCTCAGCTAAATATGCTAGCGAAAGCGGGATTATAAACTTAGCGCAAGAAATCAAATCCTGCAAGAGTATATGTGCGCAAATTATCAGGTATATGTGCGTATGGTTATGAACATAAAAATATGAGGTTTTTTATGATGTTAAATTAGAGAGAAACTGCGTTTTATCCGATTTTAGTAGCCCATCTAATTTATTGGATTCCTATTTTCAGTTGTAAAGATCAGGTATAATTACCCGAAAATTGACAAAAATGAGAATTGTTAAAATTGTTAAATGTTAGATTTTAACTTCGGAAATAACTCGATAAATAATTTTTGAGGAGTGTTTTTCATCTCAAAACTTTCACTAACTTAAATAAGGAGGCCTAACAATGTCTCCTTTTTTATAACCTACAAAACCTACCCTATGTTAGTAAAAACCTATGGCGCAGCCGTATTTGGTATTGATGCATCAACAATTACCATTGAAGTGAATCTTGCCCAAGGCATTAATTTCTTTCTTGTTGGATTGCCAGATTCTGCGGTCAAAGAGAGCCAACAAAGGATCAAAGCTGCGTTCTCAAACAACGATTATCGATTTCCAGGAAAAGAGATCACCATCAATATGGCTCCCGCCGATGTCCGAAAGGAGGGCTCAGTATTTGATTTGCCAATTGCCATTGGAATTTTAGCTTCAAGCGATCAAATCCCCAATGATAAACTCCAAGATTATGTGGTTTTGGGAGAACTTTCATTGGATGGTAAACTCAACCCACTTAAAGGCGTTTTGCCAATTGCATTGAACGCGAAAAAGGACGGCTTTAAGGGCATAGTACTTCCAAAGGAGAATGCCAAAGAGGCTGCCATGGTTGAGGGATTGAACGTTTATCCCGTTGAACATTTGAGTGAAGTTGTGCAGTTCTTTAAAGGTGAGAAAAAAATAGAACCGTATTCTATTGATATTAAACAATTGTTCAATCAAGCCGTTCAAGAAAGTGATATTGACTTTAAAGATGTGAAAGGACAATTGGCAATTAAACGCGCTTTTGAAATTGCAGCAGCTGGAGGTCATAACGTTATTCTAATTGGTCCCCCTGGGTCTGGAAAGTCAATGCTCGCCAAACGACTGCCGACAATTCTGCCTCCACTGTCCATTCAAGAATCGCTCGAGTCAACGAAGATTCATTCGGTGGTTGGAAGATTATCGGGCGAAGCTGGCTTGATTACTGAACGCCCGTTTCGAAAGCCACACCATACGATATCCGATGTAGCGCTCGTCGGGGGAGGAGGATATCCACAACCAGGCGAAATTTCATTGGCGCACAATGGGGTTTTGTTCTTGGATGAACT
>JAWUWJ010000135.1:0-37152 GCA_034111925.1 Crocinitomicaceae bacterium | reverse complement strand
TTTTTCTGAGTGATCCTCAGCCTTGAATGTTTTATTCTCTGCCCAAAACGATCTCCATTTTGATTCTATCTCTCTAAAATTGTATTCCATAATTGCACCTTGACTTTGAAGGGGCAAAGGTAAAAGAAAAAGCGATAGCTTTTGATGGCCAAACGGTAGCATGGGTATGCAGTGTTTAGATTTTTACCACTAGGACACAAAGGCACTATTTAAAGGTATTGGTTTTGACACAAGATTCACACAAATGTGTATCACCATAGTTTGACGGTTTATGGTTGTGCTGGGTTTAATTTTTAACCGCGGAGTCGCAAAGGCCGCTAGGAAGATTTTGGTATTGACGCAAGATTCACACAGATGTGAATCACCATAGTTTGACGGAGATTTTTTGTGCTCGATTTAATTTTTAATTGCTGAAGAAAAAGCCCAGCTTTTGAAGACAAGTGTTAATGCAGGTAAGCAAATGGCACTATTTTAAGTTGTTGGTTTTGGCACAAGAGTCACACAGATGTGAATCACCATAGTTTGACGGAGATTTTTTGTGCTAGGTTTAATTTTTACCCGCGGAGACGCAAAGGCATTATTTTAGGGTGTTGGTTTCGGCACTAGATTCACACAAATGTGAATCACCATAGTTTGACGGAGACTTTTTGTGCTGGGTTTAATTTTTAACCGCGGAGACGCAAAGGTCACTAGGAAGAATTTGGTTTCGGCACTAGATTCACACAAATATGAATCACCATAGTTTGACGTTTTATGGTTGTGCTGGGTTTAATTTTTAACCGCAAAGTCGCAAAGGCCGCTAGGAAGAATTTGGTTTTGACACAAGATTCACACAAATGTGAATCACCATAGTTTGACGGTATATGGTCGTGCTAGGTTTAATTGTAACCGCAAAGTCGCAAAGGCACTATTTTAAGGTGTTGGATTTGGCGCTATAATTTTTTGAGAAAAAATTCATGATGTTTCATGAAAATCAATCGACTTTCTAAAAGAAAACCGTCTAAATTCTAATATCTAAAAGGCGTTAGCCGATCTAACAGTGAAACGATCCAAAAGCCACCGCCGTTCCAACTTAATCCCGTCTAAAATGTTATTTTTACTTACTATGTTGCGTAAGCCTCTCTTTATCATTCTCTCCTCCTTTCTTTTCCTTCTTTTGAGTGGATCAGATTTGTTTGCGCAAGACTCTCATGAACAACAGATTATTCGGTCAATTGCTACTGAAAAGACCAAGAAAAAGCGCTTTAGTCGAATCATGGCTTTGGGCCAGTATTACAAAGAGAACAATATTGATCGCGCGGATTCAATTCGTTCGGTGATTGTAAGGGAAAGTCGAAATTTTGAGGATTCGATTCGCTTCGGGGCTTTATTCTACAATGCTGAAGTCGCTCTAATCCTGGGTGATTTAGATGAATACCACAATACAATTCTGGCTTGTCAACCCTTCCTGAATAAATTGAAAGGCCCTGCGACTCAATTCAAAGTGTACCGACATCTTGGCTATTACCATAGCAATCAGCAGGAATATGAAACCGCTAAATTTTACCTGAAACTTTCACTAAAGAAGGCTTTGCTCCTGCGCGACGTTTCCAAACAGTCAGAAGCGTATCGCTATCTAGGACTGAATTACATGAATTCGAATCAAAAAGATTCCGCACTTTATTATTCTGACAAGGCGATAAGTACAGGAAGAAGAAGCGGCGATAAGTCAGTACTTTCCCAGGCTTTTAATGTTAAGGCAGAGGTTTATGAATTCTTCGGTCAAATTGAATTGAGTGTTGCCAAGAATTTTGTCAGCCGTCAACTTGCAGAAGAAATTAATAACCACCTTCTATTGGCGAAATATTGTCGTGAAATTGGCTTTTCCCAAAAACAAATTTACAACCTTAAAGATGCCGAGGTAAATTTCAGGAAATCTCTAGACCATTCACGGCAAATTCAGGACAAACGTCAAATGGCACTGGCTTTAACCAACTTGGCCTCCGTTCAGCTGGATAAAAAACAGTTTAATAAGGCAATAGCGAATTCACAACGTTCCATCCTGTACCTAACGGAGTTAAACGATTTAAATGGCCTTGGGGAAACACACAATATTCTTGGGATGGTTTACCAAAAGCAGAACAATTATACAAAAGCATCAAACAATTTCAATCAAGCCCTAATCTATTACGAATCCACCAGTAACAGGGAAAAAATGGCTGGGGTGTACCATAATGTTGGTACCGTTTTCAAAGAGCGAGGAAAATATGCTACTGCTCTAAATTATCTAAACAGATCTGTAGAAATTAGAGAACAATACGGGGCAAAAAACCAGATTTACAACACCTACAGAGTGATGGCAGATGTTTATAAGGACATTGACAATACGGCTGAATCGCTTAAATACATGGAATTGTACCTCAACTATATAGATAGCAATACCATATTACAAGCGGCTACTAAAATTGCAGAGTTAAGTGAATCATACAACTCAGCTCAGCGTGAAAAAATAAACTCTTCGTTGAAGGATTCCTTAATAAGACAAAGAAGTCAAAAGGAAGTGACTGCAACTCGGCTTGAAAACAGTCAACTGAGAAATAACTTTCAGATGTATATTATAATCGCGTTCATTCTAATTATCGTAATGGCCGGACTGATAATTTTCTACCGCTGGAATCAAACAAAGATCAAGCAACAGCAAAAGGAGGCGGAAATGTCCCAAACGTTGCTGAGAACGCAGATGAACCCTCACTTTGTCTTTAATGCAATGTCGGTAATTCAGAGTTATATCTTTGACAATGACACGGAGAACTCCTCGAAGTTCTTGGTCAATTTCTCTAGGCTTATGCGACTTATACTGGAGAACTCACCGAAAGAACACATTCCAATACGGACAGAAATTGAGATTCTGGAGAAGTATTTATCAATGCAGAAGTTGCGTTTCCAAGAGCGCTTTGAATATTCCATTGACGCGAATTTCGACTTGTATGATGAAAGCGCGAACATTCCACCTATGATTACGCAACCGTTTATTGAAAACGCGATTGAACATGGTCAATTGCACACAATCGAAGGCGGATTTATATCTGTGGTCTTTACGAAAGAAGAGGGCATGTTGATTATTTCTATCGTAGATAATGGCATCGGTCGGAAGGGTTCAAGCGTCAATAAGAAAAGTTCTGCGCACAAAAGCATGGCCATGGAGATCACGCGAGATCGAATTGAAAACCTAAATAAGAAGTACAAGACAGACGGTTCTCTAGTTGTAGAGGATTATGATAAGGAATTGGAAACTGGCACAAAAGTGTTAATTTCACTTCCATATACCACTGACTCAAATCGTTAAAAATTAAAAACGGATAACTATGAAAAAGGTTCTAATTATTGATGATGAAAATCGTACGAGAGATTTAATTGCTAAGATGATTGATTCTTTCGGCTTTGATGTCCAGACTATTCCTGAAGGCGAAAACGTTCAGTCGGGAATTAAGGCGATCGAAACGCACAATCCAGACATCGTATTTATAGATATTCAAATGCCCGATGGTACTGGGTTTGATGTGATCCGTTCAATTGAAAATAAAAATTTCGAAGTTATCTTCATTACTGCTCACGAGGAGTTTGCGATTAAAGCAATTAAGTTCAGTGCGCTGGATTACCTTTTAAAGCCTGTTGATACAACTGAATTAAAAGCCGCACTAGAGAAAGCGCTTGCAGTTGTAGAAGAGAATGGTGGGCATTCACAATTTGATGCTTTGCAGAAAAACATTCTTCCGAATGAGAAACGAAGATTGGTTTTGAAAACTCAGGAAAGCGTTCATGTTGTAGAGCTCGATCAGATTATCAGATGTGAGGCAGATAGAAACTATACTTCGTTCTTTCTATTGGACGATAAAAAGATCCTTGTTTCAAAAACACTAAAGGAATATGAAATCTTATTATCAGGGTACAATTTCCTTCGTGTTCAGCAGTCTCACCTGATCAATATTAGTTATGTCGACAGGTATGACAAGAAGAATGGTGGTGCAGTTGTCATGAAAAATGGCTCTGAAGTTCCATTGTCGCCTGCCAAGAGAGAGCTGTTTTTCAAGAAATTAGAGAATTTGTAAATCAAAAATTCAATGAAAAGGGGGGTATGTTCAATTATACCTACTCAATATTCATTGACCACCTTTCGATCAGAATAAAGTTAGTATACTTACTGATAAGAAATAAGGAGAAATGTCAGGAAATTTTCTTTTAGTTTCGCTTTGAAATATCAGAAGTTATGCTGCTTGGAGAGGCAGTTTCATTTTCTAGTTTGATTAAAGAGTATAACAGTTCTTAAAACTTCTGATTTTAAAGCAGTGCTTCGGCACAAGGCTTAAAGAAAATTCCTGATTTTTTTTGTTTCTGGTTTTACAAAAGGTTTAATTCTTCTTACTACGGAAGAGATTGTTGTTACACTACTACGATAAGATAACTTACTACTATCGAATTAAGAAAAGCGCTAATGGAGATTAGCGCTTTTCTCATTTTATAGAATATAGTACAGGGCGACTAGGAGCCGCGTCGTTATTGAAAGGTGCAACTTGAAAGCTTAAAATGTACTTCCCATCCTTAATCCCTTTGTCAACATAAATGAGTTCAGTAATCGTTCTTTTGAAGTTCGGCGCTTGAGGAACTTCCCAAAAAGCATGATGAAATGCCAAAGCCCCTCCATCGTTCTCGCGGTCAACAGAAGGCAAATCGATCAATAAATGATCTACCCCATTTTCCAACAATACTTTAACGCATTCCACATCCAAATAAGGTGGATTCGATTCCGAATAGTTCTTTGTAGTCTTCGCTCTAACGTTTGGCATTGTTCTAATAACCAAAGCTTCACCTTGAAAATTGATCTTTTTAATTTGATCCGGAGTAATGATAAAATCAATGTCTCCATTTGCTTGTTCAACACGTTTCGGTAAAATTGAAACCACCGTAGCCTCGAAAAAGAAATTTTTCAAAACATCATTGATGGAATGAACCTCTTCTGTTATGTGACCCAAACACTCCGTATGCGTCCCATGTCCATGTGGATTAAAATAAATATCCCTGAAATTTACAGCACCACCTTCTTTTACGGATCCAATATAATTTTCCGTTCTAACTGGCTCAAACCTTGGTGGATCAACATACCATGCCCTTGGGTTTCTGGCGTCATTAGAGAGCGGTATCGAGATATCCAAAGGAGAATTGGTGTCTATAAATTGATCGTTTTTCAGGTATAACTTCATATTAATCGAAGATACTTATTTCATCTTTCAAAGCAATAAAAAAAATAAATGCTACACTTTTAATTACCATGGTATTTATTTCGTATGTTTGTCGAACTAAAAAATTAAACGATATGAAAAAAATAGGATTTTTAATGATGGCTGCAGTTGCATTGACAGCTGTTTCGTGTGCTGAAGGTACTGACGAAAATGAAGAAGAAGTAGCAGGAAAAGTTGAAGCTGTAACATATACACTTGACGCTGCTAATTCAAAGTTAATGTGGAACAACGATCCTCACTCTGGAATGGTTTCTATTAGCGAAGGGTCAATCACAATGGACGGTGACAAATTGGCTTCTGGTTCTTTCAAAATTGACATGAATACAATTACAAGCACAGATTTAGAAGAGCCTAAAGCAACTTACCTTGCAGGTCACCTTACAGGTAACATGCCAGATGATGAGCACCCAGTAAACTTAGCATTCAATACACCTGCATTTCCTAGCGTAGGTGTTACTTTAGGAAACTATTCAGATGGTAACTTAGAATTGACTTTGGATATTTTAGGACAGGAGTTAAAACAAACTGTTGCTGCAACAATTTCTGCTGACGACAAAGGAGCATCTATTAAAGGAGCTTTCGATCTTGATTTATCTTCATTGGGGATCATGTTATTGATGCCAGATCCAGAAACTGGAGAAGGAATTAGCCCGTCAGTCAAATTTGATTTACACGTTGCTTTGACTAAATAAGCGACCACAAATTATATTGAGGCCTTCGTACCATGAAAATGGAGCGAAGGCTTTTTTTATGCCCATAATTTTCATCCTATTCCAAATGATTCGTTTCTTTGAGCTGTGATAGATGAAAAAATACGCAATATCATTTTCGACTTTGGAGGAGTAATCATCAATATTGATTATCAGGTAACGATTGAGGCATTTAAAAAATTGGGTATTGATAATTTTGAGGAGCTATATTCTCAAGCAAATCAATCCAATTTATTCGATGACATTGAAACAGGCAAAATATCGCCTCAACACTTCATTAATGGCCTTTTGAAATTTCTACCCAATGGAATTAGTCCCAACCAAGTTGTTCATGCTTGGAACGCAATGCTATTAGACATTCCCAAGAGCCGTATTGAGCTTTTACAAGAGCTTTCTGCCAAATACCGCATATTCCTACTTAGCAACACAAACTCCATTCATATCGACGCTGCGTTGCGCACCTGGAATAAAATCTCAGACGAACCAATCGAATCTGTTTTTGAGACGGTCTATTTCTCACATGTGGTCGGAATGAGAAAACCAAATGTGGAAATATTCAATTATGTCTGCGAAAAGCATGAATTGAATACGAAAGAAACTTTATTTATAGACGATTCTATTCAGCACATTGAAGGCGCTAAAAAGTCAGGTTTGCAGACACTTCACTTAACGGGTACACTAGATATTCAAGACGTTTTTTCCTGACACAACTCTACCAATAGGCCTTTTGTTGATTTGGGATGCAAAAAAGCAATCCTTTTGTTGTCTGCACCAGACTTTGGAGTTGTATGAATCAACTGGA
Source organism: Crocinitomicaceae bacterium (assembly GCA_034111925.1). Lineage (GTDB taxonomy): Bacteria > Bacteroidota > Bacteroidia > Flavobacteriales_D > Crocinitomicaceae > UBA4466. The sequence continues at coordinate 30,364 of JAWUWJ010000135.1, read as the reverse complement.
ATCCTTCAGAATCAAGGCGTATTAATTCTTCATCTATGTTATCAACTTCAAAAGCAATGTGATGAAAGCCTCCTTTGTTTTTACTTAAGAACTTAGCGATGGCCGAGTCTTCGTTTGTTGCTTCGAGCAACTCAATTTTCGATTCTCCTACTTTTAAAAAAGCAGTTCGAACACCTTCAGATTCAACAATTTCTTCTTTATAAACCTTCGAGCCTAGTAAAGCCTCAAATACTGGCAAAGCAGTTTCCAAGTTGTCTACAGCAATTCCGAGATGTTCAATTCGTTTTATCATAGCATAAAAAACCCCCTCTCGTTTCGGTTCAACCGATATGAGAGAGGGTTCAATTTTGTTTATATCTGGATTAGTTCTTAATGAACTTCTCGTTTACATTATCAAAGTTGATGTAATAAACACCTCTAAGAAGGTTTTCACAGTTCACTGAAGAACCAACACCTTTCTTAACGATATTACCGTATGCATCGTAAATTTCATATCTCGTTTCGATTGGAGAAGAGTTGGCCAAAAACTTAATTTCATTCTTCACTTTCGCTGGAGTCTTGATTACATTGGGCGAACTAGAAGTAAATTTCTTTTCATCCGAAGGACGCTTTGTTCCAGAATGATCCGTTTGTACAATTCTAACTGTATTTTCTCCTGAGTGCGGCGATACTTGGAATTCATAAGTGTTTTCACCTCCTGAACCTTTTCCAGCAACTTCACCAACTGCAACCCATTTGTTCCATCTGTATTGCTCAACAACAAACGGAAGCTTACCTTGCTCATCTGTTGTTTTCCATGTAAATTTTCCGTCATCGGAAACTTTCATGTCAGCTACATTATAAGTTGATCTAGGTAAAAGAACTTCAGGATTTAAAATCTTTGGCTTACAACCGTCATTGTGTTCAATTACAATAAAGACAGGTTCACCAATTTCGATGTTGAACATAGAGAAGTCGATTTCAAACGCTCCCATACTTGTTCCGCCAGGCATAATGTCTCCATTGACAGTCACCTTCGTAGCACAATAACCAAATCCTTCATCATCCATTGGATTCTGAACATACAAGTTTTTCCCTTGATAGGTTCCTTCAACAGACAGTGCGGCCATTGATGAAACGCTCAATAGGCAAGATACCAGTACAAATAAAATATTCTTCATATTATGCTTTCCGTGTGAACAGTGTTCTAATTTGGCAAGAAACACCACAATTAAACATACTAAGCTCTAATTCAACGAACAAATATAATACCTTTTTAATTTATACACACGTTTTCAACCAAAAATGTTGGCAAATGTTTCTCTATAAATCCAATCTGTTCAGGAGAAGTACTGTTTTGTTCATGAGTTTCGTTCATAATATATTTCTAACGACCCGTTTAGCAGATTTTTAGTATCCTTGTAATACTAAAAACCAATTGTACTGAACTAGATGAAACGTATTTTACTTTTTTCTTTGCTTCTGGTGATTGTAAGCTCATGTACTGAGCCTGAAAAGAAACAGTTCAAACATGCGGGCGGAAAAATTACCATGGCTCTTGATAATGAGCCAACCACTTACATTCCTCGGAAAGTAATGGATTACTATTCAGCTGCGGTTCTAAGCCAGATTACGGAAGGACTTGTTGGTATGGATAGCAAAACGACTAAGATCGTTCCTCGCTTGGCCAAGTCATGGACAGAAAGCGAAGACGGAAAGGTATATACCTTCACATTGCGTAAAAACGTAAAGTTTCACCCTCACAAAGCGTTCAAGTCTGAGGAAGATCGGATCTTAACAGCCCAAGATGTTTTAAAAAGTTTTGAACTTGGTTGTTCGGCAGACGAACAAGGAAGAGAGTGTGCGACCTACTCAATGGTCTGTAAATCAATCGTTATTGGAGCGGACAATTACTTTCAAAAGAAGTCTGGTAAAATTAGTGGAATCACAGCTAAAGGAAATAAAATTACATTCAAGCTTACGCGCAGTGATCACAACTTCCTTTACAAATTGGCAAATGTAAACTCGGCCATTGTTTCAAAAAGAGTGGTAGAGTCTGGAAATGAATCTGATGTTATTGGTACCGGACCCTTCTTATACAGCGAATATAATTCGGGAGATCAAGCTTCATTAATATTGATTAAAAATCCAGATTATTATTTAAATGACACAAAAGGAAACGCACTGCCTTATTTGGATAGCTTAGAGTTTGTTTTCCAAAGCCGAAAGATGGAGCAATTGGAAATGTTCGAATCTGGAAAAATTGATTTAATCCTCGGACTTCCAACAAGTCGAATTACTCGAATGCTTGAAGGTCGAATTGAAGATTTTAATTCAAAACCACCAAAGTTAATTCTAGCGAATAATCCTTTGCTTGAAACGAACTATTATTTTTTCAATCTTAAAGACGAACGATTTAAGGACCCTAAGGTTCGTAAAGCGTTTAACTATGCCGTTGACAAGCAACTGATTGGGCGTGAAATTCTTCGGAATCAATATTATGACATTGGTGATTACGGAATGACGCCGCCTATTTCAAAAGCAATCAAAGGGTATGATTTTAAAAGCATTAAGGAGGCAGGCTATTCTTTCGATGCCGATAAAGCCCGAAAATTGCTTGCAGAGGCAGGTTATCCAAACGGAGAAGGATTTGGGTCTGTTGAATTGAGATATAACATAGACGACAAGCATTCAGCAGTTGCAGATGAATTTTCAAAGCAAATTGCTAAAGTTCTAAACATTAACGTCAACATTGATGGTTCTTCATTCGAACAATTGGTTAAGGATGGTGAATCTGGAAATGGTGATATCTTTAGATTGGGATGGAGCGCGGATTACCCAAGCCCGGAATCATTTTTAGTTAACTATTATGGCAAAAATGTTCCTGACGATCCAAACGAGCCTTCCCGAGTAAACAAGAGCCGGTACAAGAATCCTGTTTTTGATGAATTTTTTGAACGCGCAACTGGAACGAAGAAAAAGTCAGATCAATTGAAATACTTCGCGAAAGCAGAATTGGCGCTTCTTCAAGATCCTCCTTTCATTCCGCTTTGGTATACTGGTGATATTGCAATTACCAATTCTTACATTCGAAACTTTCACTTCAACGCTTTGAACTACATGGATTTTACGCATGTCTACATCAAAGATTGGACAGAAGCTGAATACCAGAAAAAGGTGAGCTCTAAAAAGTAATTTTTCCAAAATAGTACTTTTGTGATTTGCGCAACTAACCACTTTTAAATTGCGCAATTTGATAATCCTACCGCAACAATTACATCTAGGTTTATAGTACTATTAATGATTAAAATTCTACAAATGAAAACGATTTTAATACTACTATGTTTGGGCGTGAGCACTGTGTTTGCCCAACAACCAACACAAACCGTTAGAGGAAAAGTATTTGACTCTGAAAGTCAATTCCCACTTGTTGGAGCTAAAGTTCAAATCTTCACTTCGGATTCTACAAAGAAGTACCGCGTGGTGACTGACTTTGATGGAGAATTCAAAATTCAAAACATTCCAGTTGGCAAGCACGAATTGACGGCGACCATTCTAATGTACGACGCGAAAACAACGACAATAGAAGTTAACTCTGGGAAAGAAACCGTTCTTGAAATTCCAATGTCGGAAAGTTTCGTTGACCAAGAAGCTGTCGTTGTAACAGGACGAAAAAAAGGTGAAGTAATCAATGAACTTGCATTAATTTCATCTCAGCAATTCAGTGTTTCTGAAACAGATCGTTATCCTGGTTCACGTTCTGACCCTGCAAGAATGGCATCTAATTTCGCTGGAGTAGGTGGTGCTGATGATTCTAGAAACGATATTGTAATTCGAGGAAATTCACCTCTAGGTGTTGTTTGGAGAGTTGAAGGTGTTGATATTCCAAACCCATCCCACTTTTCGATTTCTGGAAGTACAGGTGGACCCGTTTCTATTTTGAACAACAAAATCCTTGCAAACTCTGACTTCTTTATGAGTGCTTTCCCTGCGGAATATGGGAATTCGACTTCAGGAGTTTTTGATTTAAAATTGAGAAAAGGAAACGATTCTAAACATGAATTCACAGGACAGTTTGGTTTCTTAGGAACGGAATTGATGGCTGAAGGACCGATGAGTAAAGACGGAAAATCAAGTTATTTGGTGATGGGACGTTATTCTACCTTGAGTTTATTCAGTTCCTTAGGTATTAACATTGGAACAGATGCGGTACCAACTTATGGTGATGGTGCATTCAAATTCAATTGGAAACTAAAAAACGGTGGCGCTCTTTCTTTGTTCGCTATTGGCGGAGCAAGTGATATCGCAATTGAAATTGCAGACCCGGGGAGCTTGGCATTTCAGCAGGGTGAAATAGCAGCAGGAAACCTTACCGAACAATCATCTGAATTGTACGGTGAAGGCGATAGAGATCAGTTCTTTGGAACAGCTATGGCGGTTACTGGATTGACATACAAGAAACCATTGAATGAAAAAACATTCGTAACAGCAACTCTTGCCTATTCTTACGAGCAACAAAAGTCGAATCATGATTTTATTGACCGAACAGGAACTATCGCTGGGAATGATTCAATTGTCGTTCACAATGGTCGTTATGACTTGATGGCCTATGCTTTTAAAATATCGAAAGGATCTGGGTTCTTTAGTATCAACCATAAGATCAATAAAAAACACCTAATCAAGGCGGGAATTAACATCGATGCTTATTTCTACAACATGCATGATTCTGTTCTGGAAGCAGGGCACACAATAGATCCTTCAACACACGTTTGGGACGAAAGATGGGATTATGAAGGAGCGTCTATGCTTGTTCAACCTTTCGTGCAATGGAAATGGAGAATGACTGAAAAAATGGCATTCACGGCAGGAATACACAATCAATTCTTCTCGTTTATGGGGAATGATAAGATCAATATGAGTATAGCAGAGCCAAGAATTGGTTGGAAATTAAAAATGAAAAATGGACAGGCAATTTCTGCCGGAGCCGGAATGCACAGCATGACGCAGCCAATGTATACCTACTTGTACCATCAAGAAGATGCCGATGGAGAGAAAGTGTATGAAAACATGGACATGGACTTCTCTAGAAGCTTGCATACTGGGGTTGGTTATGAAAAGGCATTCAAAAAGAGTTTGAATCTTAAAATGGAAGCGTATTACCAGCACTTGTATAACATCCCTGTGACTGTAGCCCCGTCTGCATTCTCATTGATCAATATGGGAAGTGGGTTCCAAAGATTTTTCCCTCAGAAATTGCAGAATACTGGAACTGGAACAAACTACGGTGCTGAGATTACACTTCAGAAATACTTTGATAAATCATTCTTCTTTATGTTCTCAGGAACCGTTTTCAACTCAACGTATGTTGCGAGCGATAACATTGAACGCAGTACTTCTTATAATGGAAACTACGTGTTCAACTTGTTGGCAGGTAAAGAATGGAAAGTGGGAGAAAAGCAATCGATCTCTTTAGGATTTAAGGCAACAATCGCTGGAGGGAAATTATACGGAACTGTTGATACAGCAGCAACGAATACATTTCAAGAATTGATTTATTTGGACGAGGGGTTCAATGAGCAGCAATTCCCAATCTATTATAGAATTGATGCTAAAATCAACTGGAAATTCAACGCGAAGAAGGTCACTCACGAAATCGGATTGGATTTGGTAAACGTTACAGCGCGTCAAAACTTACTTGGATTGTCTTATGCTCCGAACTTGTTTGATTCTAACGCAGAACCCGTGGCAGAGCGATATCAATTGGGATTCTTACCGCTATTCTATTACAAGATTGACTTTAGATTCGACGGGAAAAAGTAATTGAAGTGGAAAATTATAAATCAGGGATTGTGAATTTGATATTCATAATCCCTTTTTTTGTGGGTTGAATGTCTCTTCATCTCGACAGGCTCGATGGCCGAGATATTACCAAACAGGGCAGCTGTCGCAACCGTTCTTTGGGCGAATATAAAACAAGAATCCAATGACAGTATTCCAATCGCCGTAACCGAAGGCATGGCGCGCAAAGGTTTGAGAGTTATTTGGTCTTGTCTTCACCCTTACTTGATGCATAAAGCCTCCTGAGAAACCTGTTTGAACAAAGAAGTGTCTTAGGAATTCTGCTCGTAAATTCGCGTGCAAAGAAGCTCCATAACCGGACATGCTAATGGTTCTCATATCATAATCTCCACCGAAACGAAAATCATTAAACGATAAAATACCTCCTGCAGCAATTCCCAAGTTGGAAGAAAGAACAAATTGATCGTTGTTCCCAAATTCGGCCAAATGATCCGTACGCGTCAATTCAAGACGCAAATAGTTCATCCCATCCGAGTTTTCATAATGGAAAAAATTTCTATTGGTAACTACAGGTTCAGCTTCGTAATCTCCAGACCATCCAGTCACTGGATCTGCATTTGGGCCTAAATTTCCGCTTAAAAAAACTTCATTCTCATTATCCATCACATATTTCATGTGGTCGTAACCGAATGAAATTGCCCAATGGTCTTTGAAATAATATCCAATTCTTGCGTTGAACTGAGGAACGGTTAAGTTCGACAATTTCAAATATTGAGAACCTGTGATTACAGAAGGGTTATCGGATGCTTTAACACCATCAAGCGTAAAGTCATAATCGACTCCAACAAAGTTGATGTTGCTTTTTGTATAAGCTGATCTATTGTACCCCCAATAGCCAAACAAAGTTCCTTTGGCTTTAGAATCCTTGTTTTTGTTTCTATTGTGTTGCGCATTGGAAACCAAGGGCAAAACGATCATCAATACTGCAAAGATTACCTTCATCAATTCTATTTTTTCGTATCTACTGCTTTTACCATTTTCAAGAATGAAACTTCCTTCTCCGTCAAATGACGGTACATCCCTCTTGGAAGGTCTTTCTTCGTCAATCCAGAAAAAGTCACACGGTCCAATTTTGTTACTTTATAACCCAAAGCTTCAAACGTTCTTCGAACAATTTGGTTTTTCCCTGAGTGCAATTCAACCCCTACCAAGCGCGCGTCTTCTTCATTAATGAATTCCGCCGCATCGTATTTGATTGTTCCATCTTCCAATTTAATTCCCTCGACCAATCTCTTCAAATCAATAGAAGTCACTTTTTTATTCAACTCCACTTGATAAATCTTAGACGCCTTATGAAGCGGGTGCGTAAGCTTCTTAGCCATATCGCCGTCATTGGTGAACAACATTAAACCCGTTGTTTCTTTGTCCAATCGACCAACAGGATAAACGCGTTCCTTACAGGCTTTATGAACCAGCGACATCACTGTTTTTCTTCCTTGAGGGTCGTCCATCGTTGTGATGAATCCTTTTGGCTTATTCAATAAGACGTATCTTTTGTTTTGAGCTTTGATTGATCCTCCGTCGTACTTAACAACATCAGTAGGTTTCACCTTGTAACCCATTTCTGTAATAGATTCACCATTAACGGTTACTACTCCAGTCTTAATCAATACATCAGCATCTCTTCTTGAACAGATTCCAGCATTGGAAAGGTATTTATTCAATCGAACTTCATCACTAAAGCTTGGTAAAGGATCTCCCTTTTTCACTCTGTCCTTAAAGTCAGCAAAACGTCCTTGTCCCTTAGCCGTCTTCGGTTTTTCAGCACTCTTACTTGAGTCTTTCCCCGTTGTTTTACCTGTCGTTCTTGTTCCAGACTTACTCGCCGCCTTAGCGCCTTTGTTCGTTCTAGTTCTACCTTTTAACGCACCTTTCTTGGTATCGTTACCGGTTCTTGTTTTTCTTGTGTTCATCGCGAGCATAATAATTTGTGCAAAGATAGGGATTTCGATTGTTAGATGTTGGATATTAGATGTTAGATATTAGATTGTTGGATATTAGGCTATTGGATGTTGGTAATCTATCTCAAAGGATAAAACGCGGATTCGATGTGATCGATTTTGGTTTGGTATTGATTCTTAACAATCGAAACAACATCAAACCGGACCTCTAACTCAACATCATTTTCTTGAATGTACCGATTGGTCACTTTGATTATTTGTCGCTGTTTGGATTTTGTTACCGCCTCAAACGGTTCGCCATAAACGGCAGTTTGTCTGGTTTTCACCTCCACGACGACGAGAAAATTATCGTGTTTGCAAACAATGTCAATTTCTGACTTTCCCCATTTGTAATTGCGTTCAAGGATTTCAAAATTCTTCAATGTTAAGTGTTGAGCCGCAAGGTCTTCTCCCAACTGCCCAAGTTCAATGTGTTGCATAGTAATCGGTTTCTATATAAGTTAAGGAAAAGAATCAATAAATTTACGGCATGAAACTAAGTTCGCCTAAGAAGGCCATAAAGTAGTGATTGAAATTTAAGTCAAAGGCCCAGATGGGGTTTTACGCAATCTTGTAGGACTATTTCATTTATGAATGAAGTCTTCCATTTAACAAGTAATGTGAAAAATTGCGTTCATATCCTTTGAGAAATTCTTGTTGTAATATTCCACCGCTTCGGGCGTGCGCATCATTATCAATGTTACACCTTTCTTTTTCGCAAGAGCTTTAAATTTATCAGTGACGGGCAATCTTTCTGACATACCAATCCCAATAACGAGGACTTTACAATCCCATGGAATTTCTTCATGATGCGTTAGTGGAGTGTGACTATATTCATCTCTAAATTCCTTAGAAGGGCCTTTCTTTCTCGTTCTGACGTCATAGCCTTCGATCACAATATCCTTTTCATACAGCTTTCCGTTGACCTTGATTTTACCGAATTCGATGCTCTTAACGTTAGGTGCTTTCTTTTCTTTTTCCTCGGCCGAATTAAATCCAACGAGTGCAAAAACAGCAAAAGTCAATGAGACTGTTATTAATGATTTGAAGAAGTACATGATTAGAAACGTACAAAAATCATTCCAGCAGATTAAATTGAACCGAATGAAATCAAGCGTGTATACCCTATTATGCGATTGATGTTTTTCTTCTTTTTATTGAGTTTCATTTCCTTTTCACAAGAGAAGAAGATTTTAGTCGTTGGTAATTATTCGTCTCTTTGCTTCCCTGATTCGGCTTTTACACTTGCGGACAGTTTGCCAGAATCATTGGATGGTGTGAATATAATCATGCTCTTTTCGAGTTCAACGAGTAATTTTAGCCACCTCGATATTGATCGAATTGAAGATTTTATCAGAAAAGGCGGCGGACTTTACTCCGGATCTGATAATTGGCCATTGCAAGCACAATCCAACCAGGTCACGCATCAAATCTATAAAAAGGAAACCTTTGGGAATTACCAGCAGGTCAATGCTGAACCAACACATTATGGGAATCTCCATTTAGAAGAATTAGACACAATTCCAGCTGGCAAAACCACTGCGGCCTTTCCATTGGATTACCGTCTAAAAGTTGAGGCTTGGGTTCAAGATCAACCCTTAATTTCTTCAGGCAGTTTGGGCGAAGGGAAAATAATCATAGATGGCGGTTATTCGCGCTTCTATTGCACTTACAGAAGTGATTCGACCGATGAATTATTGAAACAATTTCTAATTTTTCTATCCAACCAATAGTTTTGTATCTTCAACTCACAATTCAATAAACGACAGTGAGTAAGGTAAAACAACTTCAAGATTTAATTGTCAAATTCGACATTCGCGTTGAAGTGAAACAGGCTTTCAGTAAACAATTGCGAGAAATTGAATTTTACATTGGAACAAACTCATGGAAGTTTCTCATCGATGATGAATACCTCTATTTGAATGAAAAACACCAACCAATTTCATTCTACATGGTTCTTCGAGAACTTTCAATCTATGAGGAGGAAGATGATTTTCTAACGTGGTGCCGTCAAAATGAAAGCGATGCGAGTTCAACGGAAACCCTCAACTATTATCGAGGTTTAGATTCAACATATCTGGAGATTAAGAAGACTCTAGGGTCGATTGATCCAATTTTTTCGAATTATGATTATGAATTGGGGACGATTGTTCGATTTTAGATATTGGATATTGGATATTGGATATTGGATATTGGAACTTAATAAGAAAAAACACGAATGTCTAATATCCAAAAGGCGCTAGCCATTCCAAAAGCGAAGCGTTCCAAAAAGGAGCTTGCGACTGATCCAACAATCAAATTACAATTCCCCCATCAGCTCCAGCGTTTCCTTTGCCGCAACTTGTTCTGCTTTCTTTTTGGAAGTTCCAGAACCGCGTCCGAATTCTTGTTTATTGATAATTACAACGACAAGATAATTCCAATTCACGCCTTGATTTTCCTCTTTAAGGACTTCAAAAACAATAGGCAATCTATTTTTCTGACTCCAAATAAAAAGTCTGGATTTGAAATCAATCTCTTCTTCAAGTATTTGATTTAAATCGATGTATTTCTTTAAAATGTGGGCATTTAAGCTCTTTTTGGTGGCATCGTACCCTCCATCCAAATAAAGAGCTCCTATCAACGCTTCAAAGGCATTCCCTTCGATGGTCTCTAATTTTATTGATCTGCCCTTATTGTAGTCCAAAACATTGCGTATGCCCATTTCATGTCCAATGACACTCAATGTTCTTCTGCTAACCACTTTGGATTTAATTTTCGTCAAGTACCCTTCGTCTTCGTCTGGATATTTATTGAACAGCATTTCGGCGATAACAGAATCCAAAATAGCATCTCCCAAAAACTCGAGACGTTCGTTTGAAATCTCACCATTATTATGCGCTATTGACTTATGCGTCAATGCTGTACTAAAGAAAGTAAGATTTTTAGGCGTGTATCCAAAACTTTTCTCTACAAACCGAATTAGATTCAGTTCGTCTTTTGATCTTTTGCGAGAAAATAATGGAAATAGCGCTAACAACTATTGACCGTTGTACTTTTTAACGATAACGCTTGTGTTGTGACCTCCAAATCCAAATGTGTTTGAAAGGGCAACATTCACCGTGCGTTTCTGAGCTTTGTTGAAAGTGAAATTCATTTTGTTATCCAGCTCAGGATCGTCTGTAAAGTGATTAATCGTTGGTGGAACAATATCATTCTTAACAGCCAATATGCAAGCAATTGCTTCAATAGCTCCTGCAGCACCAAGTAAGTGACCTGTCATTGATTTTGTAGAACTGATGTTCATGTTGTAAGCCTCTTCACCAAAAACTTGTTGAATTGCTTTAACCTCAGCTACATCCCCAAGTGGGGTAGATGTTCCGTGAACATTCACGTAGTCAACTTGAGAAGGGTCGATTTCGGCATCTTCCAAAGCAGCTAACATTGTGTTCCTTGCACCAATTCCATCAGGATGAGGTGCAGTCATGTGGTAAGCATCGCCTGACATACCGCCACCGATAACTTCCGCATATATTTTAGCTCCGCGGGCTTTCGCGTGCTCATATTCTTCAAGAATAAGTGCTCCACTACCTTCGCCTAAAACAAATCCTTCACGTTCCAAATCAAATGGACGCGATGCTGTTTCTGGAGAATCATTACGTGTTGATAGAGCTCTAAGAGCATTGAATCCTCCAACTCCAGCTTCATTGATTGCTGCTTCTGAACCTCCAGTTACAACGGCATCAACTTTTCCTAAACGGATGTAATTGAAGGCATCAATTATTGCGTTTGTAGAAGAAGCACATGCAGAAACTGTTACATAGTTTGGTCCGCGGAATCCATACTCAATTGAAATTAGACCTGCAGCGATATCTGCGATCATTTTTGGAATAAAGAAGGGGTTAAATCGAGGAGTTCCATCTCCACTGACAAAGTTTGTCACTTCTTCCTGGAATGTTTGGATTCCTCCAATTCCAGATCCCCAAATCACACCAATACGGTCAAGATTTGGGTCAGAATCTAGAATTCCAGAGTCCGCCACGGCTTCTTTTGAAGAAACCATGGCATACTGTGAAAATCGATCCATTTTCCTTGCTTCCTTTCGGTCTATGTGATCTTGAACATTAAAGTTCTTAATCTCACAAGAAAATTTGGTTTTGAATAACGACGCATCAAAATGGGTAGTTGGTGCTGCTCCACTTTTTCCGTTCAATAAGCCTTCCCAATATTCTTCAATATTGTTCCCGATTGGGGTAAGTGCGCCTAGTCCAGTGACAACCACTCTTTTCAATTCCATAACTGAGCCGTTAGTTCAAAAAATATTATCGTAACTAATTAGTTAGCGTTCTCTTCGATGTATTTAACAGCATCTCCAACTGTTTGGATATTCTCAGCTTGATCATCTGGAATTGCAATATTGAATTCTTTTTCAAATTCCATGATCAATTCAACTGTATCCAAAGAATCAGCTCCTAGATCGTTTGTAAAGCTAGATTCGTTTGCTACTTCACTCTCTTCAACACCCAATTTATCTACGATGATAGATACTACTTTTGAATTTACGTCTGACATTTGTTCTTTTTTTAAGGGTTAATTCAGCCGCAAAGAAAGCCACAAATTATGAAAAGACAAAATTAATTAGTCATAATATTCAATGACGTCAGAATTGGGTTTTCTGGTCAAATCTGGTACTTGTGCATCTTCGGCGGCATATCCGACGGGAATTAATAGGAACGGTCTCTCGTTTTCAGGGCGTTCCAAGGCTTTTGCAATGAAATTCATTGGACTCGGTGTATGTGTTAAAGCAACCAATCCAGCATTGTGAATTGCCATTAATAAGAATCCAGAAGCGAGACCAACGGACTCAGGAACGTAATAATTCTTATGTTTCTCTCCCTCTTCGGTAATCTCATAGGGTCGTTTCATGACAATAACGATCCAAGGTGCAACATCTATAAACTCTTTTACAGCGTCGGTTCCTAGCGGTTCAAGGTCTTTCAACCAAGCTTCGCTCATTCTTCCTTCGTATGATTTTCGTTCCTCTTCCTCCGCTAATTCTCTAATTTTGGACTTTAACGCTGCATTTGAAATAAGACAAAACGTCCAAGGTTGTTTGTGAGCTCCTGATGGCGCACTTGAAGCGGTCATCAAAATGTTCTCCATTACTTCTTTGGGAACAGGTTTAGAAGAAAACTCCCGAACAGAACGTCGTTTGTCAGCCCAATCGTAGAAGGACTTTGAGCGTTCAATCATTTCTTCGGCTGAATACGATTTGCCTGTGTATGGAATAAATGGATGTTTTGAGTCAGTCATAAATATTTAAGTTCTAGCTTGAACTGTAAATATAATTATTCCTGTATAGGATTATTTCTTCGTTCCGATTTCAAATCCCTTTGACGTTAAAACATAAGATGCCTTGCCAATTAGCAATTGACCTCCGACGCCAACTTTATTGAGTTTGATTCTTCGGCCATTTACAATCATATCGCCTCCAGTAAACCTCGCAATCTCCAAATAATCGATTCTGATGGCCTTCGGATTTCCGCAAATTACCACGTGTACCTTTTTTCGCATCTTACTTAATAAAGCCATGTCACGCACTTCGGAATTGTTGTCGGCAATTAATAAAATCGCATCTGCCGTTGGTGTTGATTGCTGCGCGTAGATCGCCGCTTCTATATCGTTTTCTTGAGAATCTCCACCATTTCCGGAGTACATTGCCTCTATAATCGTTGGCGCAACGCGGCCTGCAAAGACGGTTTGATAAATCCCCCCAATTTCTCCGACCTTCTTTTTGCTGTCCTTCCTATTGTCCCCATCATTAAAGAAGGTATAACTTGGAATTCGAAGCGTGTCTGAATTGTTGTAAATCCACCAACTGAGTCCAGCTAAATTACTATTCATACTTGCGGTGACATCCATTACGACGGCTACTTTTTCAATCTTGTCGAGTAAATTAAGGCTTAAATACAAAGGCGAAGATTCCAGGATTTCCATTTTCTGTTCGTCTTCTTCTGAAAGTACGACTGACTCCACTGGGGCCTCCATTTCATACGCGCTAAAGTTCGGCTTCCTCCCGTTTCGCGTGTACAATCCATTCACATCTCTAGAATAGGAAACGCGAATTTCAAGTTTCACAGATGATTTAATCGAGTCTCCATTTTTAATCTCTGGATTCCAGTTGGGCATATTGATAATGGCAGAACGCACCTCATCTTTAATGTATGTTTTGTAATCGCCGAGAAAAGCTATTTCACCAATCTCGCCTTTTTCACCTATTTCAATTTTAATTTTCACCCACTCGTCGTCACGTCTTAGTGTAATTTCACCAACGGGGCTTATATTTTGTTTCAAATACTTGTGCAACGCATACGGTCCTTTTTCAAATTTTGCTTTTCTATTTGATTCGCTTACTTCATTTGTAACTATAAGCTCGGGCGCCACTTCTGCATTGAGCATCTTCTTCAATGGGTCCAATTCCGTTTTTGAAAAATTCTCATTGGGATTCGCTAAAAAAGCTTCCAACTCCTTAATTTCCCTCAATCGTTCTTCCTCCGAACTTCTTGGTTGATGAACAAGGACGAATCCGTGAAAATAATCACTTCCCTCATCTGGGTTTGAACACCCCGTTTGCTCCAAAATCTCCCATTCTATATAAGGATTGGTTAAAACACCAGGAAGTAGTTCATTCAATTGAGTCAATCGTTTTTTATCAAGTGTGCGCTGATTAAAGGAAGGACTTTGGCGGTACTTGGTATAGATATAATAGATTTTCAGGACCGTGAGATCGCTAATTTCACCGCCTTTTGAAATGCCTTCTTTAGAAAAAGTGGATGGAATTAAAAATGTAGATTTTGATTGATTTGGGTGAATTTGATCAATCTTAATTCTCGTTTGATCTAAAACATCATTTACCGCGTCCGTATTTTGAGCGAATAAAACGCTCGAAATTGAACCAACGAAAAGTAGGACTATAATTTTCATGCATTTCTATAAGTGGACTTGGCTTGATTGGTAACACACCAATTGAATTAAGAACCCAATTAATCAAAGGATCGAAGTTAAAACTATCCCTTTTTTTGTTAATCCTCTAAAGTGTTAAATTCTCATACAATTATTCGTTGTACCTTTATCTCTGAAACTGTATCACTGTATTATATGTCCACTACTCCCTTGACTCCTTTTGCTTGCACGTATTCTTCGCAAGTTCCAGAAATTTTATTCAAGCTTGAATGCTCAATTGCAATTACAACGTATCAAGCGGGGAAAATTGTTTTTATTTCAGCAAAAGATGAGGACTCACTGATACAGCTGCCGCGTACCTTTGAGAAACCAATGGGCATCGCAGTTGACCCTAAAAAAGACAAGCTTGCAATCGCGTGTAAAGATGAAGTTATTGTTTTTTCGAATTCTAAAAACCTTGCTGAATCCTACCCGAAAGCACCCAATAAATACGATGCTTTGTTTATGCCAAGGGTCAGCTATCATACTGGACCTTTGGATATTCATGATTTAAGTTTTGGCGATAACAACGAGCTGTATGCTGTTAACACCTTGTTTTCATGCATTATCAAAGTGGACGATGATTATAATTTTACTCCGTATTGGAAACCAAAATTCATTGATAAAATCATTTCTGAAGACCGTTGTCATTTAAACGGAATGGCACTGTTGAACGGCAAGCCTAAATATGCTACGGCTTTTGGAACGGGCAATGCCTTTCAAAGTTGGAGGGATGAAGTCACGACAACAGGAGTTATCATTGACATAGAAACGAATGAAATCATTCTGGAAGGATTGGGTATGCCGCATTCACCTCGTATTTATAACGGTGAATTGCATGTGCTCCTTTCTGCTACGGGTGAGTTAATTCGAGTGAATACAGAAGAAAAGAGTTACGAAGTTGTTCTAAAAATAGATGGATTTGTTCGAGGTATGGATTTGTACAAAGACTATCTATTTATTGGGCTTTCTAAATTGAGAAAGAATTCTTCAACATTTGCCAAATTGGACTTTGCAGACGCTGCCAATGAGGCGGGTATTGAAATCGTGCATCTTCCGACCGCAAGTTTGGCAGGGAAAATGACCTATCAAACATCATTGGATGAGATTTATGACATTCACATATTAGGAGATAAAAAACGACCCAACATAATGAATACCATTCGCCCGGAATACAAAACTGGACTCATGACGCCTGAATCAACGTATTGGGCAAAAACAGAAATTAAATAACGAATACCTCTACCCTATGAAACAAGTACATTACTCTCGAAAAACAAGGCAACTTGGCCGACTAGCTAAAGACTTAAAAGTGGCTTTGCGTGCAAAAGATCAATCAGAGTCAATTATCGACCGATTGAAAATCAAAATAAAAGCCTTAATTGAACAATTGGCAGGTGTTTTATCAAAACATCAATTAAAAGGGATTTTAGGATCGGCTGCAGTTGTTTTTGGATTGACATTTTCCAATTCAGTGAATGCACAAACGTTTCCCATCGCAGTTCAAAATCCATTTGGAATTACACCGACACCTGGAGTTGTAGGACTTGTTGAACTAGTAGATCTCGATGGTGATGGTGATTTTGATATTCTTCAATCAGGTTATTACGGTGCGATTGAATATTTTGAAAATACAGGAACTGCAACCGTTCCCGCTTTTTCTACTTCGATTCAAAACCCATTTGGATTAACTTCCACTTACTATATTGCAGCTCCAACTGCTGTTGATATTGATGATGATGGGGACATGGATCTTTTCGTTGGAGAATATTATGGAAACACTCAATTCTTTGAAAACACAGGAACGGCTAGTGCTCCGGCTTTCGCTGCTCCTGTTGCAAATCCATTTGGTTTAACCTCAGTATATCAACTTTCCTTTCCTGAAGCTGCAGATATGGACGGAGATGGGGACATCGATTTATTGATTGCCGAGTACTATGGCAACATCCAATATTTTGAAAATACAGGAACTGCAAGTGCTCCAGCATTTGCTGCACCAGTCCAAAACCCTTTTAATTTCACACCAAATGCCAATAGTGATCTTGGTTTTCCAGAAGTAGCCGATTTAGACCAAGACGGTGATTTGGATTTAATGGTAGGTGAATATTATGGCAATCTTGATTATTTCGAAAATACGGGAACTTCATCTGCTCCAATTTTTTCTGCGGGGGTTATCAATCCATTTGGATTGGTTGCATTGCAGGGTTATGCATTCCCATGTTTTGCTGATATGGATAACGATGGTGACTTTGACTTAATGGTTGGAGAGTATTATGGTGACATGACATATTTCGAAAATACTTTTGAAAATGCATCTGTTGCTGAACTTGATTTGAACTCAAGTGTTTACCCGAACCCATTTGTAGGTGAAATCACGTTGAAATCGGAATACACTATTGACAAGATTGACATTTTCTCCATCAGTGGAGAAATCGTTGCCTCATTTGAAAATCCTGCGGGAACGCTAGATCTTAAGCATTTGGAAAATGGAATTTATATTCTAAACGCTATGAGCGGTGATAGAATTGTAACGATCAAAAAGATAACAAAGCAATAAAAAATTGGACTTATGCGGCCCGATTCAATGCAATGGGCTAAAACAGAAATACAATAACCAATACCACAATCTTATGAAACAAGTACATTACTCTCGAAAAACAAGGCAGCTTGGCAGACTAGCTAAAGAGTTAAAAGTGGCCTTACTTAAAAAAGATCAATCGGAATCATTTATTCACCGATTGAAAATGAAAATCAAAGCGCTGATTGAACAATTGGCGGGTGTTGTATCAAAACATCAATTAAAAGGGATTTTAGGATCGGCTGCAGTTGTTTTTGGATTGACATTTTCCAATTCAGTGAACGCACAAACGTTTCCCACTGCAGTTCAAAACCCATTTGGAATCACACCATCAGCAATGGGGGGCACAGGGTTTATTGAACTCGTAGACCTTGATGACGATGGCGATTTGGACATTCTTCAAGCAGGTTATTATGGAATAATCGAATATTTTGAAAATACAGGAACCGCAACCGTTCCCGCTTTTTCTACTTCAACTCAAAACCCATTTGGCTTAACAACGCTTGTTCAATTTGCCATACCATCGGCTGCCGATATGGACAATGATGGTGACATCGACATTATTTTTGGAGAGTACTATGGAAATATGCAATACTTTGAAAATACAGGAACTCCAAGCGCCCCAGCTTTCGCTGCGCCTGTAACGAATCCATTCGGTTTAACTGCAACAGTTGATTTTGCTCTTCCAGAAATTATAGATTTAGATGGAGATGGAGACTTGGATCTAATCGCTAGCGAATACGAAGGCAACATTCAATACTTTGAAAACACAGGGACTGCTATGGTTCCTACATTCGCTGCGCCTGTCCTTAACCCATTTAATTATGCACCTGAAGTAGGCGGTTATATTGCTGTTCCTTCAATGGTCGATTTAGATCAAGATGGTGATTTGGATTTATTGACTGGTATAGACAATGGGGACTTTAGCTATTACGAAAACACAGGAACTTCAACGGCTCCAAGTTTTGCTGCACCAGTCACAAACCCATTCGGCTTGATCGCTATCACCCCTTATGTGCTGCCATGTTTTGGTGATTTGGATAATGATGGTGACTATGATTTGATGGTTGGTGAACAATACGGTAACATGACGTATTTCGAAAATACTTTTGAAAATGCATCAGTTTCTGAACTTGATTTGAACTCAAGTGTTTACCCGAATCCATTTGTCGGTGAAATCACGTTAAAATCAGATTATGCTATTGACAAGATTGACATTTTCTCCATCAGTGGAGAATTGGTTGCTACATTTGAAAACCCTGCGGAGACGTTAGATCTTAAGTATTTGGACAATGGAATTTATATTCTAAACGCAATGAGCGGCGATAAAATCGTAACGATCAAAAAGATAACAAAGCAATAGATCTTTTGCGCATATTTTAACTGAAGCCAGTTAGTTTACGCTAGCTGGCTTTTTTTGCACCAAACTGATTGCCGTTTATTATCCAAAACCCTTCTTTTTTAGACCAAATTTTAAATTTGAGTATTCGCATATCATTCATATTCCTAACTTTGCCCTATGATTAAAACGCGTATCGCCATATTTGCCTCTGGAACAGGAAGTAACGCCGTCAATTTGATTCATTTTTTTAAGAATGATTCTTCAATTGAGGTGGCTTTTGTTTTGAGCAATAAAGCGGATGCAAAAGTTTTAGAATCGGCTGCGGATTTGGGCGTTAAAACCTTGAATTACACAAACGCTGAAGTCGCGGATGGAAATTTCTTGACTTCTGTGTGCAAAGAGGAAAAAGTGGATTGGGTGATTTTAGCAGGATATTTAAGATTAATCCCAGCGAAGTTAATTCAAGCGTATTCGAATCGGATGATCAATTTACACCCTGCTTTATTGCCAAATTATGGGGGAAAAGGAATGCACGGGCGAAACGTTCATGTTGCAGTAATTGCGAATCAAGAAAACAAATCTGGAATTACCATTCATTATGTGAATGAGGAGTTTGATAAAGGAGAAATAATTGCACAGTTTCATTGTGGTTTGAATGAAACCGATACTGTGGAATCTCTCGAAGGTAAAATCAGGTATTTAGAACAAACGTATTTGCCTACTGTTGTTCGAGGTGCCATCTTAAGTTAATAGTATGGGTTCATTTTTCTCTGTGTTCGATTGGGTCGAAATGTTTAAAGCGACTATGGTTCTCTTTGCGGTAGTAGATATCGTGGGTTCCATTCCAATTATCATTAAACTAAAGGAGCAATCCGGTGAAATTTATGCATTAAGGACAAGTGTGGTTTCTTTAGTGATTATGATCAGCTTTCTAATTCTGGGTGAAAGTATCTTGAGCTTGTTCGGTGTAAACGTAGAATCATTCGCCGTGGCGGGTTCAATTATCTTGTTTGCAATGGCTTTGGAAATGATCATGGGCGTGCGCTTGTTTAGAGATGAAGTTTCTGGAAAAACGGCAAGTATTGTTCCATTGGCGTTTCCAATTATTGCCGGAGCAGGGAGTATGACATCGATTATTTCTTTGCGTGCAGAGTACGCTGAAATCAACATCATGATTGCGATCTTCATCAATATACTAATTGTGTTTATTGTATTAAAGACGACGCGTATCATTGAAAAAGTTCTTGGTGAAGGTGGAATTGCCATCTTGAAAAAGGTATTCGGAATCATCCTACTAGCGATCGCGATCCGACTCTTTACTGAGAATGTGAAAGAGTTGTTCTAAGACAAGTTCTTAAGCGCGCTTTCTGGGTCAGAATACTGAAACTTGAAACCGTGGTCTTGCAATTTCTTTGGGATTACCCATCGACTTTTTAGAATCAATTCACTTTCGGTTCGAATGATGAATCCGCCAATCTTGAGCATTATTTTTGGTTGCGGAATTCCAATGGGAACTTTTAATGACTTTCTTAAACCTTTCATAAATTCGCCATTGGTAGGGATTTCAGGCGCAGTACAATTCACTGGCCCTTCAATATCTTCGTTCTCAATGATATGGTCGATTGCTCTAAGAAGGTCTTCGATGTGAATCCATGAAAAACGCTGTTTTCCAGTTCCCATTTTTCCCGCCATTCCAAATTTTGCGAGTCTGCGAAGAACGGGATACACGCCACCAGATTTTCCCAAAACAAGCGAGATCCGCAACGCAACTTTCCTTGTTTTTGGTGTGTTGGATGCGTAAAATGCTTCTTCCCAAGCTTTCGCGACATTCATTGAAAAATCGTTTCCAATTTCACCGTTTTCCTCATCCATTTCTTTGTCTTCGGAATAACGGTAAATTGTTGCTGTACTGGAATTCAACCAGACGCGCGGTGGATTCTTCAAAGTTTCAACAACCTCTCCTAGAATATGCGTTGATTCTACTCTTGAACGAATAATCTCCTTCTTATTTTCATCGGTATAGCGGCAATCCACTGATTTTCCCGTGAGGTTTATTAATAGTTCAACGCCTTCCATCTCGTTTGTCCAATCTCCGATCGTGCTGCCGTCCCATTGAACGAATTTGATGTTGTCCAAAACCCTCGAAGCACCTCTGGTGAAAATTACAACTTCATTCTCTTCCTTGAAATGATCTGCCAGTTCTCTTCCTAAAAACCCACTTCCTCCTGCAATGACAACTTTCATAACCGTTCAATTTGGTAAAACCTTCTACCTAAGTTAAAACAATTTATTAAACTTTCAGTAATTTTTGAAAGTTTCAAGTTTGTTTTTTATTGTTGGCCCTAATAAGGAAACCCAATTAATCTGTTTTTATGATTTTATTGGTCGTGACCTTGTACTCAGATTCAATACGAATGGTGTAAACTCCATTCGCGAACTGGCTTAGATCGTACGATTTTCCATTTGACTTTGAAGGGTAAATTTCACTTCCATCAATGGAATGAAAGGAAACATTGCCTTGCTCCGGAGCGTCAATCTTTATCCATCCGGAAGTTGGATTGGGATAGATCTTAATTCCAGCTGCGAGTTCATCCAAACCAACGAGGTCTGCTACACCAACGATAAACTGATTGTAATGGTCGCAATTTAAACTATCAACTGCATAAACATCGATATAGTGAACTCCAATTCCCAAATCTGCTGCAATGATTTCAATGCTTGAATTCGAGCCGCCTATTGACCAGTTGTAAGACGTCATTCCAGGTGTAGCATTAACCCAAAGTGTATCTGTGATATCGATAATTGTATCATTTCCAGAATTCAATTCGATTTCGCTCACGTAAGCCAACACTTCCACTCGATCTGTTGCGCAGTCACCCAAAGGGTTTTCTCCAAAGTGATAAAAGATGCCGCCGCTCCAATCCCGTGGGTAATAACTGTCTGAATAATTATGACTAATTCCACTTCCAGAGACCATCGTTAATTCAGGCGTTGACCTGACTTGTTCATTCGATACTGATGTATAAGACAGACGTGAATTGGGGTTTGTCATTTGGATGTAAATTCCAACCGTATCATCTTGAAATAAATGCAAATTCCCAATTGGAACGCTCGTCCATGTGCTATCACTTAAAACATTTACCGTAGCAGTGTCCAATAAAGTCCAAGGCGTTGGATCGAGCTCAAATCCTTGATGTGTACTACTTTTAACATAAATTTCGACGGCTTGCATTCCCAAAGAATTGATTTTCACATCAAAACTATCAATGAATAATTCTTCATGAGCAACGATGTCAAACATGGTTCCATTCCAGTTAATTGTTGAATTCAGTGTGCTGTGCAAATCATCTACATAAAACAAATTACCTCGAACGGCTTGTGCGTAAAAACTAGTTGTCGTATCGATTAAAGTTGTCGTAAAAGAAGGGCCGAAACCAATTGGATTGGTTGCAAAGAAATCATCGTACCAAAAAACTGTGTCTTGCGCATTGACTGTCGCCATTAAGTCTGCTTGGCCGGCATCACAAAGTGTATCGTCAATCAAGACCAAGTCAGGATGACCGGAAGTTCCAAAGTTTAAAAAGAGTGAATCGTTTATACTGTTTGAATCGAGACTGTTCCAAACCGAAGAAACGGTTTCATAGATTCCAGCTGAATAGGTATCCATTACAAATTGCAATGTATCCGATTCACACGATGCTAGTCCAGCAATGAGCAGTATACTATCTGCAAAAGAGTTCATCGAAATTGTATTCTCTGAATAGAAATAAATGTAGGTTGAATCAAAATTATCCGTTCCAACATTTCCAAGAACGACTTCAACAGTGGTCATTGAGTCTCCACAAGGGCTGAAAGTTGGAACAACATCCAAAATTGCAAAATCAGAAAAAATTGGAGCTTCGAACAAGCTATCAAGAATGCCAGTGTTCACTACTCGCTGAAACAAGAGACCGTGTACTAAGTCATTCAAATGAACGCCATCGCCGGAATCGTAGGTTGGATTAATTGTATAATCAGGCATTGCTATGGTTGACCAAAAATCAATCGTATATGGGTTGAAATGAGCGTAAATCGAATCCTTAACCTCCCATTGAAGATTGAGTTGATTTGTGTCTGTGAAATTTCTAGGCTGCGTTGTGCAAATCCAAATTGGGATATTATTCAAATCCGCGATTTCAACAATTGAATCGAGGTTGTCCATTTGTTCAATATATGAAAAGCCGCCAGCAACATCATTCGAAGGCATGTTTACAACAATGGCGTCTGGGGATTCATTGATGGCTGCAGTAATGTTTCGTGTAATATCGGGATTCGGACGTCCTGGAGGCGGTGTAAAACCCGTTCGCATTATTCTATAGGTATTGTACCCACCTACTCCCAAATTTACAACTTCATTATTGGGATTGATACTTTGAAGGTACTCTCGGTATCTATTGACCCAAGCACTATCTGGTGTCGAAGCACCTGCTCCGGCAGATGTTGAAGATCCAAGAACGACGATTTTAAAATCTTGAGATCCCAAGCAAATATCATTCTGTCCTAAAGAGAACAGAGGGAAAAACACAAGAACAATCGCAATAGAAATGAATCTCATCATTGTGTAAGATAAGGAAGTAAATCTATCCAGGAGAGAACGAACCATTTCCTCCAGTTTTACCTTCGATGATTCGCATTCCTTCAGAATACTTCATTTCTTTAAGGACTTTACCCCTTTTCCCAAATACAATGAACTTCCCGTGCTTCAAACCATCTTTGTATTCAATGGTTTGCATCACTTTTCCACGTCGGCTTAAAATATTCATTACACCGTGAAGTTTTCCTTCTTTGTAATGAGAAATTACCGCAGGAGTTCGGCCCCCAGGGTGATAGGCAATCCACTCCCCGTCTTTTTCACCGTTTTTATAGTTTCCTAATTCCGTAAGTTTTTTGTCCGCTTCTGAGTACGACTCTGAGTGTCCGTGTAATTTACTTTCCATCACAACGTGATCACTTAAGATCCGATCATTGAACTTTCGCTTAATTCGGAACAGTTTGTACGTTCGAATGTCTTTCAATTTACCGTTACTGAAATAATCACTCCACTCACCAACTTTCATATCGTCTTTGTACTTCCCAATCGAGAGTTCCTTTCCATTTGGAAAACGCGATTCCCACTCTCCACTCAGGTGGCCCGTTTTGAACGTCGCCTTATTCTTCAAACCACCATCGTCCCAGTAATTGTTCCACTCACCTTCTTCCTCACCGTTTACGTAATCGCCTTCCATAAGAAGCGTTCCGTCTTCGTACCACGTTTGCCACGTTCCGTTCTTCACGTCTTTCTCAAAAGTTCCTTCACGGTGCTTGCTCCCGTCTTTGTAGAGGTAAGTCCACTGACCCGATTTAAGCCCTTCTTTGTAATGCGCATGGTATGCAATCTCACCCGTTGGATGCCAATATGTCCAATCGCCGTGTTGTTCACCGTCTTTGAAATCGCCCTGCATATCGCGTGTCCCTTTGTTAGTGTACCACGTCCATTCACCAGTTTTTTCACCGTTTTTATATCTCCCAGAAACATTCAATTCTCCCTTGTCATAGTAGTACTTATAATCTCCGTCGAGAACATCATCCTTGTAATTACTGATCTTTTCTTTGTCACC
Organism: Crocinitomicaceae bacterium; assembly: GCA_034111925.1. Taxonomy (GTDB): domain Bacteria; phylum Bacteroidota; class Bacteroidia; order Flavobacteriales_D; family Crocinitomicaceae; genus UBA4466. Next base: position 6,049 of record JAWUWJ010000135.1, on the reverse strand, counting down.
AGTATAATAGAAAAACTCCCACGTTCCGTTTTTGTGTCCGTCGTGAAACTCGCCTGTCAAAGTTGGATATCCGTAAATACTTAATTCTTCAAACTTTCCATTTTTTAATCCATCCTTATAATTGTACCACTCTTTAACCTTACCCGTTGTGTAAAAGGTAACAAGTTCGCCATTTCCATCATTGATAATCTGAGTGTGCAAAGAATCGGGCAAGTAAAATTCCCACAAGTAATTGTCTTCGCCTTTGACTTCTTCAACGGACTTCATTCGCCCATCGCGGTAGTAATAATTCCATTTCCCAATAGCGAAATCTAGCTTGTAATTCCCTTCCGTCTTGATCGTGCCGTTTTCATACCATTCTGTATAAACACTGTCCTGTCTATTGTATTTAAAATAACCTTCTTGGCGTTTTTGGCCGTCTGGATAGTAAAGGATTGTTGAGCCGTAAAGTCCGTCTCTGTAGTAATGTCTTACCTCTTCAATTTCACCCAAGCGATCATAATAGGTCCACTTACCGTGCTTTTCATCTGTTTCTCCTTGTCCATCCACGAAATTTTTCCCCCTAGACCTTACCTGAAGTTTATTGAAGTCCCAATGCGTGCGTTTGGTCTTGGTTAGGTTTTCTTTCTTAATCTCACGTTGACCGATTGAGGAGAAAGAGAAAATGAATGCTATTGTGAAGAGTATGAATTTCAATATAATGGGTTTTAATCTATAACTGTGATTACTTACTTCGTTACTACCAAGCCTAAAATTCCTTGAACGATTAGAACGACACCAAAACCAACAAAAACGATTCCAATCAGTCTATTCAGGCCAACCAACAGGCTTGGAGTAACCAAAGGCCTTAGTTTTTTAGCGCCAATTATTTTCAATAAATCAATTGAGAAAAATGTAACTAGTATCACTCCAACAAATCCGACGAGCGTATACTCAGAGCCTCCATTTTCAGCACCCAATGTCAAAACACTGAACCAGTAAAAAATAACCATTGGATTGGCTAAGTTCAGCAAGAAGCCTTTGAGCCCGAGTAAAAAATAGCCTTTGGCAGTTCCTACACTATCGACGGGATCAACTTTGATTTCTTTCACTTTTTTGAAGAAATTCGCGACTCCGTATATTGCAAATAAAACACCACCAATAAGCTTTAATGTAGAAGCGTCGTCGCCTTTTGTTAAATCGGCCACCTGATTGTAAAAAACGAAAGCAATTAAAACGTAAACGATATCGTTGAGCAACACACCAAGATCGAGGGCAATTGCGGCCTTTATTCCTTTTGTAATACTCGTTTCAAGCAACACAAAAAACACTGGGCCGATCATGATGCTCAGTATAAATCCCGTTACAATTCCTTTGAGTATTAATTCCATAGAGGGTGCAGGCGTGTTTATACAAAAGTACGAATTCCTTTGTCTTTTGACATATTCACTTGTTGTTTTTCAAAATGTTTTGTTGGCATATCTGGATTTCTAATCCAAGTTGTTTACATTTGTAGAATAGGGAAGAATCCTGAAAAATTTGAATATGAAACTTGCACCAGCAAATGAGAAGTTAGAGGCTATCATCACGAATGTAGAAAAGGATGGTATTAAGGCAAAAAATTTAATCGAAGATCTTAAGGAACTTCGTGAGTTTGCTCTTAAAGAACAAGATCCTTTAGTTACTAAAGTATTGAGATTGGCTTACGAGTATTTGGGAGAAAAGAAATCTTTCGCCGTTCAAGCTCAATATGAGGAGGATGAAGAAGAGAATGAATACCCAATCGAAATTGAAGAAAATGAGAACTTCATGTACCTATTGACTCTTTTAAGAAACGCGGAACACAAAATAAATCGCGAAGACATTAAAGATTACAGAACAGCACTTAAGCTAGAGCTGTACTAGGATACAGAAAGAAAAATAGACTTTAAAAGCCATTGCAAAATTTTGCAATGGCTTTTTTTTTAACCTTTTACCCAACCTTTATTTAAACGCTGCCGTCTTCATAGTAAATATTGACATTCTGGTTTGTTCAATATTTTGGTTTTATTTTCCTTGCAGGTACCTGAAAAGATCTTCGTAAAAGAGTTCTTTTCAGGTTTTTTTTTGCTTTAAACATTTGACGGAAAAGAATTCTAAACTTTATTCCTCCGATTTTTCATACGCTCCAAGCTCTTGGTAACGCATTCCTTGAACTTCTGTCATTAACTTCACTTTGACAAGAATGTCTTCATCATTGGTATTTTTAAGAAGAACCTTTTCATTTTTTCGAATATGCACTGTTGCACTTCCCTTAGCATCAAGTCCGAAACCTTGTGTGCGTTCATTCGTTTTTTTGTCCACAACAAGAACCTCGAATCCAAGATTGCTTTTGTTAATTAATCGAGCGCGGTAACCAGATTTTTGATACTCACCTAAAACGAATTCTTGATTGGCTGGAATTGTAACATTTGCAGCTCCCGGCAATCCCATATTGTTATTCGTCAATGAAGACAACACTGTAAAAAGAGAGATTACAGTTAACGCTACGAGTGCTTTTAATTTAATTGTGTATTTCATCTGATTGTTATTTGATTTGAAACAAATGTGATGGTAATTTTTCCTGTAAACGTTTCAAAATGCACAATGAGACAGAATTATTGCAATTTGACACACTTCGCCCCTGTCTTTCTTCAATGGAATTATTCATTGACATTCTTGATGTATTCAGACGGTGAAATTCCCATTTTCTTTTTAAAGGCGCGGTAAAATGTTGCCCTTGAGTTGAATCCAACATCCATAGACAGGCCTTCTATTCCGAAATGTTTCAACTTCCCTTCTGCTACAAGCTGAATAAATGCATTTACACGGTACTCATGAACGAATTCCGTAAATGTGGTACTCCTTTGGCTAAAGTGCTTCGAAAGCTTGTTTCGTGGCTCCCCTATCACCTTGCTCAGGAGGTTCAAGTCTAGATCAGGGTTCATGTAAATTGCATCGGTATCAAACAATTTAAAAAGAAGCGAATCCAAGTCGCCTTCCTCTTTCTTTTTACCTTCAAAAATTAAAGATTGATGGCTGTACATCCACGCGTTTACAATCATCCAGTAAATGAGAAGGATCGTACTAATATCCATCGGAATCGTAAGGTATGGGATATTGTAGATGTTCAATCCATAGGCCAAGCTCACCCAATCGCCAATTGTATAAACCGCATTTATCCAAATGAAAAGGCTAAAAACGCGCGTAAACCTTGACATCCATTGGTGCAATTCATTTTGCCATTTCTTGTTCATCGATTGTGCTTTTATCAAACGACGAGATGCCATCAAATAAAAAAGAGAAATAAGAACGAATCCGCCTTCATCGATGTATTGCAAATAAGGACCGTACAGCTCCCTCCAAACCCAGGATTTAAACTCCAAAGAGCGGAATCCGATCGCCAAAAAGAACGCAAATTGAAGAAGGGGCAACACAAAATGCAGAAGATCCTTGAAGCCAAACTGGTAGTGTTGAATCGTTTTTGATTTTACGAAACAATAAAACAGCGGAGCAAAACTAAAGCCGAAAGAAAGCGGTAAAAAATAAAGATTTGGGAATTGACTATAAACTCCTGACGTCGCTAAAAAATTATTCAATGAAGTTAGAGCAGCGCACAACAATAAGGCACCGAGAAAATAATTTGAGATCCGTTTTCCTTCTGACCTAAAAAGTAAAAGCAGGCCAACAATCAGTGCGCCAATTATGCCTCCACCAATGAAAAATAACGAGATGAAACTTTCAATTTCAAGATTCATTAAAGCACTATAATTTTCAATGAATGAGTCGCATTCTTTAAATAGTAAATCCCAGATATTGCAAGGATTTCATTTGAAACAAAATGTCCGTTCGCTTTTTCAAATTTAACTTGTTGGATCGCTTGACCAAAGCCATTGAATAGATCAAAAGTTAAATCTTTGTCTAAAAGAGTGGATTCACTTCGAAGGCTTAATGATTGTCCCGAATATAAAATCGATGGGTAAATTACGACTGACTCATTTTCAATTTCAATGATTCCCAAGGCTGGATTTATTTCAACAAATTCATCCAAGTAGGTTGATAATTGCTGATTCCCGGCCAAATCTCTTCCTGAATCTATACTAAAATCATAAATAGTGGATTGAGAAGGAAAGTTCAATAATTGATAATTGAGTTCGTACGATTCAGATGTGATCCAAGATTCACTTAAGAGCGAAAGGTTCAATGGAGGCAGCAGCAATGGCGTGAAACTGACAATTGGATCAATAGTATGATACATTGATTCATCGTACATAATAAGAATGTCAAAAAACTGTCCGTTTTGATCCAAAGTATAATCGCTGGCATAAACTCCCGTCACACTCGGGTTTTTAGTATCGATTGAAATAAAGTTTGAATCAATGAAAGATACTTGTGGGTTTCCAGCAAAATCGGCGGCTAATTCAACTCCAAAATAGACGGGATCAATTTCAATGTTTTCATCCAGCACTTCATAATAAGCTCTATAATGTGTTGAGTCAATGAAATAGCTTTCGGGAAGATTGTTTTGAATGCTATTCGATACTATTTGAGCAGCTGAATGAGACGCAAGTGGTTGAATCAAGGTATCCATATCTTCATCAAATTCAATATCGATGTAGTAGTTGTTCAGACCGACAAGACTGTCCGAAACAATCGGTTTATTGGCCGTGATACTCGCAATGCTTGGAGATTTCATATCGTGCCATATCAAACCAGTGCTTATGGAACTGACCTGCAAGTTTCCGCGGGAATCAAATGCCTCTGAAATGAAAAAATCCAACGCTAACAGGTTATTCGTTTCAGGTAAAACGGAAAAATTAAGCTCCAAATTAGAAGAATCCAACCAAGACGATAGAGCCGTATTTTGAGACAAGCTTGGAAATACCATTCCTTGATCCCAAAATTCTGCCGTTGGAATTCCTGTTGTATCCATCGCTTCATTGAAATTAACATTCACCGTAAATTGTGTACTCAATAGATTAATGATTGCATCCGAAGACACCGTTGAAAGTACTGAAGGATTCTCCGTATCAAGAATGAAAAGGCCTGCAACCGATGATGCGTCCATTGGATTTCCATGAGTATCATAAACTCCAGCTACATCAGTGAGAATGTCCAGCACTGTCTCATCATAATCCAAGACAAAGAAGTCAATCGCGAAAATAGAATCGTTCAACCAATTCGCAGAAACACCTGTAAACGTCGGATTAACTAAGCCCAATGATGAAAAATTAACGGGTGGTATACTCGAGATGTCACAAGGCTCATCAAACAGGATTTCTAAACCAAAAAGTAGCCCTGCCAAACTATCATTTACAACAGTCGTTGCTGGAGAAATCATTGAAAGAACTGGCTTCTTCGTGTCTACAATAAAGTAATCATTGAATGTATATTCGGTCAATTGATTTGCTGAACCTGTAAATAGGTTGTCCAATTTTAAGCGCGTACTGTCAATTTCAATTGAGCTGTTCAAAACATCAAATGTTGCTACGACATTAAACGAATCAATCCAGACAATTTGATTTAAATTAACCGCTGTGGTCAAGTTTGGAGTTAACAACGTGATAGAAGGTGACACGGAAGTATCCATCGGGACGTTAAACTCAAAGTTCATATCGAACTGCCCTCCGATGTCGGAAATTGTAATTAAAGAATCCGTTATTGAAGCCGAAATAAGCGCATCGAACTCTGTTTCAAAAATTGAATCTGCCTTGTTAAATGCAAGTGCTCCAATGTGTTCCCCCATAATTCTACCCGGAATATCATCAATTGGCGGATGAATCCCTCCCCAAAGTCGAGAAAGACTGCATTGATCTGCAGCATCTTTATAGGACGCCCATTGAAGCTTGATTGTTGTACTTGGGCCTTCTTCAAACACCAAATAACTATTTTGAATCGCTTCAAATTCTCCCAACCCGCCAGGAAAATAAGGTGAGCCTGTCATAAACTCCATCGTATTTGCGGCCGCCCTCGAAAAGGTTGAATGCCCAGAAACAAATCCAGCAAATGGAGGAGTTACGAATGTCGGACGTTGATAAGGCCACCAATTTTC